>CAZSTM010000671.1:0-2014 GCA_964609635.1 uncultured Gemmatimonadales bacterium | reverse complement strand
CCCAAGTTTGACACCTCGGTTCGTAAGTCCTTGTGGCCACAGGGTCGGCGCAGGCGTTCGTCAGCAGGTCGGCGCACATTAGGGCTTTTCGGTTTGATTCAGGCGTCGCGGGGGATTGTCCGCTGGACAGGCATGACGCCGAGAGCTTGCAGGATTGAGCGGGCATAAGGGCCAATCCGGCTGATGTGATCCACCCATTGGCCGTCCAACTGAATTTCGGCGGCCTTGACCTCATCGAGTAGGTCCAGGGCTCGGGCGGCGGTCATCGGATAGGACTTGCTCTGTCGACCGATCTGGTCGGTCCATGTGACTCCGGCTTCGGCCAAACGAAGTTCCAGGATTCGGGCCAACAGATAGGCTAACACGCAGATCAGGACATGCCCCTCGACGCGAGGTGGGGCGTAGTGCCGGATGGGGCGGAGCACGAGAAGGTGCTTCATGTCATCGAAGGCATTTTCGACGCATTGAAGGTTCTTGTATTGGCGAATGGTATCCGCCACCGTCAATGAGGCGTCCGTTTTGATAACCCATTTTCCCTCCCGATGCTCCTCGTAAGCCACTGCTTCGGTATTCAGCGACCATGATAGTGTTGGTCGGCCATTCTTCGTGTCGCAGGACCAATGGAAGTACCTTTTGACATGTTTGCGACCGAAGATGGTCGCCAGACGCCGTTGAAGCGTTTCCCCATCCTTGACCCGGCCTGATTTCAGATCGATATCGAGGGTTTCAAGCTTTGCGGTGGTGGTTTCAATCTGCCGGGTCCGCTGGGCTCGATCCACCTGGGCCCGCTCGAACGAATGACAGATGATGTAACGAACACCACCCGATCCCTTGACCTCACGAGCCAGCAGCTTGTCTTTCTCGATGACCTCATAATTATTCAGCGAAACCGGGCCCGCCGCCGGTACGATCAACTCACGAGCTTCCTGACTCCGTGACTTCAGCCCCAGGATGTAGCGGTAGCCGGCTTGCGTCAGCGTTTCCAGGTTCTCGGCACTGAGCATGCCACAATCACCCACCAAGATCGTCTCGCCGATCCGGAATCGTTTCTTCAATGATGCGGTCATCTCCTGGACGGTGGTGACGTCGACCCGCTTGCCGTTCCAGACTTGGTGGGCGATCGGCAGACCTTCCGCGGTGGCCAACAATCCGAGAACGATCTGTTTCTTGTCGAAACGCTTGTCCCGGGAGTAACCATACTCAGCCAACGGGCAGCAATCCCCCTCGAACCAGGTCGAAGTCAGATCATAAAAGACCAGGGAAAGCTTAAGCGAGAACAAGTCGGTCAGACGACTGAATAACGCGTTCTCGATGCGCTCCTTCTCGCGGTTAACATAATCGATGGCCCGATAGAAATGGTGAAGCGGAACCTCTCGACCAAATAACTCAGGAAGATACAACCGGTCAATCCAGCGGGACAAGGCCAACTTGCTCCGTGGAGCGATCAGCCGGTTGAAGACCATCACCCGGACCAACTGCTCCACCGGAACGCAAATGCCCCGCTCCTTGATGTAACCCTTGAGAAGTCCGCCGAGCCCCAGTTCGTCCCAGATGTGTTGGAGAACCACAACTTGGCCAAAGTACCGGACCACGCCCACCTCCAATCCCTTGAGGCGCTCCAAGGGGTCATCGCCGGCCAACTGGCCCAGGAGCAATTGAATCTGGCGGAGTCGTTGGGGATCGATCTGGTCTTCCCGGCCCAGGGACAAGACGGTCTTCTGTCGGCTGCGACCATCCTCCCAGACGCTTTCCACAATATGCACGTATCGGTAGGTTTGCCTCTTGTGTTTCTTGATGGTCGTACGGAGATACATTCGTCAGCATCCTTGCCTGTAACCTGAATATGATCGTTCTCACCTAATTATGTATCATCATCAGGCCAAAGGCAAGTGCAAAATCTCCATTTTCGCCAGCAGGTTTTTCAGGGCTCGGCAGGCCGAAAACCCCACTGGCGACCCCGTCAGTGCGGTTTTTGGAGGCCGTCATGCCGGAGAGGTGTCAAACTTGGGCTAGC
>CAZSTM010000670.1:0-2019 GCA_964609635.1 uncultured Gemmatimonadales bacterium | reverse complement strand
AAGAAGCAGATTCTCAAGAACCAGCGCGAGTTCTATCTCCAGGAGCAGCTCAAGGCGATTCACCGGGAGCTGGGGCAGGATGAGGATGGTTATGATGAGATCGAGGAGCTGCAGGCACAGGCCCGGAAGAAGAAGCTTCCTGCGGAAGTTCAGAAGAAAGCGGAAAAGGAGATATCCAAGCTCTCGCGCATGAGCGTGATGAGCCCCGAAGCCACAGTGGTGCGCAACTACCTGGACTGGCTTCTCTCGCTGCCCTGGAAGGAGAGCACCCGGGACAGGCTTTCCGTGAACAAAGTGGCCAGAATCCTGGAAGAGGATCACTACGGTCTGGAAAAGGTCAAGGAGCGCATTGTTGAATTTATTGCGGTGCTCAAGCTGGTGGGCGAGCTTAAAGGCCCCATCCTCTGTTTTGTGGGTCCGCCCGGGGTGGGCAAAACCTCTCTGGGCAAGTCTATCGCCAGGGCTCTGGGCCGCAAACTGGTCCGCCTGTCCCTGGGAGGAGTGCGCGATGAGGCGGAGATCCGCGGCCACCGCCGCACCTACATCGGGGCGCTGCCGGGCAACATCATCCAGGCCATGAAACGTGCCGGCGTAATAAACCCGGTGATCCTGATCGATGAAGTGGACAAGATGAGCTCCGACTTCCGCGGCGATCCCTCCTCGGCGCTCCTCGAGGTGCTCGACCCCGAGCAGAACAACCAGTTTGTCGACCATTACCTGGAAGTGGATTATGATTTGTCGCAAGTGATGTTTATCACCACAGCCAATTTTATCCAGATGATCCCCGAGCCGCTCAAGGATCGCATGGAAATCATCCTTCTGCCCGGCTACCTGCTCAGCGAGAAACGCGAAATCGCCCGCCGCTTCCTCTGGCCCAAACAGCTGAAAGCCCATGGGCTGAAACCTGAACAACTGGCCATTACCGATGAGACAATCAACCTGCTTATCGAGCGCTACACCCGCGAGGCCGGGGTACGCAACCTCGAGCGCGAGCTGGGCTCGATCTGCCGTAAGGCGGCGCGCAAAATCGCCGAGCGACGAAAGCGCAAGCTGCCGCTCAAAATTACCCCGGGCCGCTTGCACCGCTACCTGGGCGTTCCCAAGTACCTCGATACCGAACTGGAAACCCACGACCGGATAGGGCTGGCCAATGGAATGGCCTGGACCGGCGCAGGCGGCTCGATCCTGCTGATCGAGGTCGCACCGGTAACCGGCAAAGGCCGTCTGACCCTTACCGGAAAGCTGGGAGAGGTGATGAAAGAATCCGCCGAGGCGGCCCTGACCTATGTCCGCTCTCGCTCAGCCGAGCTGGACCTGAAAGAGGATTTTTACCGCAAGCTCGACCTGCATGTGCACGTGCCGGAGGGAGCTACGCCCAAGGACGGCCCATCGGCGGGAGTGGCCATCGCCACGGCAATGGTCAGCGCTCTCACCGGTATTCCGATCCACCGCAATGTGGCCATGACCGGCGAGCTGACCCTGCGCGGACGAGTGATGGCTGTAGGCGGGCTTAACGAAAAATCGGTGGCCGCGCTCAGGGCCGGCGTGAAAACCGTGATCTGGCCCAAACAGAATGAAAAAGACCTGGATGACCTGCCACAGGAAGTCCGTGAGAAGCTGGAAATCCGCCTGGTAGAATCCATGGACGAAGTGCTCGAGATAGCCATGGCGGGCCCTCTGCCGGGTTCCGTCGCGAAAGCCCCTGCTTTCGTACCGGTAGGAAACGATTATACAAAGCCGGTCGGCGGCTACCGTCACTAATCCCCCAGGGCCGGGTCGGCGCCGCCGATCAAAACCTCTCCGCAACCAGCGTAATTATCCAGACCGCCTGCAGTCGGGAGTTAAAATAATATCAGAATAAATTGAGAGGGAGGAGTCCCATGTCAAAAAAGACAAATCGCAGAAGTTTCATTAAAAGTTCCGCCCTCGGAGCTGCAAGCGTTCCATTATTTTTGAGTTGTGAAGAAAAAGCTCTGGTGGAGAAACCGGAGAAGCCCATTTCCGAAAGTCCGGTTACAG
>CAZSTM010000669.1:0-2022 GCA_964609635.1 uncultured Gemmatimonadales bacterium | reverse complement strand
CCCCCACCTGCCGCCACAAACTTTTCGATCCGCTCGATGTGCTCCTCCGAAAGGTTGTTCTGCCCCACCAGCACCAGCACCCCATAGCGCGAAAGATCGTCCATCTGCTCATCGAAAACAAGGTCGAAAGGTACCTGTTCCTGGATCATGGCCTGCTCGAACATGCACTGTTCGAGAGCGGCCCGGTGATTGTCATAGGCCATGGTGTGGTAAGACCTGAGAAGCGCCGCATCCTCGCGGTTGCGGGTTGCCGTGTAAAGCTCCCGGTTGGCCTGGTAAAAATCATAGTAGCGCTTGTTCAACCGATTGCGTGTCGAACCGATGTTGCCCAGTGTCTGGTTGAAAGCCAGGCCCTCGGCCAGCATCCGGGCGCTGCCCTTGTAAGTCAAAATAAAGTTATCCAGGGTGCGGCCCAGCTTGTAGGTGCGGATCTTGGAGATCAGCACTCCCCGGTCGTTGTAGTCTGCGTGGTTGATTTCCTCGCTCCAGGTGATCTCGGAATATTTCATGAACCAGGGGTGCCAGAGTGCCGCATTGAACGGCCTGTTGACCCCGAAAAGGCCGTGGGGGTTGGTGTCCACCGCCACATCGGGGTTCAGCGAGCGGGCGTATTCGGTAACCTCCCTCAGGAAGTCGGCCATTACCCAGCAGCGGAAATCGATCCACTCCTGCTGTACCGGGTCCCTGATAACTTTTATATTCCTCGGGTTGTTGGTCTGGTTCCAGGGCGGCGGATTGATCAGGTGAATGTTGGTGTGGCCGAACCGTTCGAGCTGCTGCTCGCGGGTGTATTTCCTGCGCAGGTAGTCGCGAAACGCCTTCACCGTGACCGGGCTGCGGTCGGACTCGGGTTCCATGTTGCAGTCGAAGTTGTCGAAATGCAGCAGGTCGGTTTTGCATTCCGCGACCAGGGTCTTAATTATTTTCTCCTTGTAGTATTTCCGGTATTCGGGGTGGGCCAGGTTGGGCTTGTAGCGGTATGACTGCTGGTAGCCGTAAGTAAGCAGGATCGGCCGGCCCAGGTCATCGCGCTGTACCCAGTTTTCTGCCCGGGGCTCCTCGGCGAAGAAGGTCTCCGGAACTACGGTCATCACCTGGCAGTAGGTATCCAGTTTCATCCCGTGCTTGTGCACGATTTTGGACAGCTCTTTGAGCATCTCCATCTCACCCTTTTCCGCCTGGTAACCGAAACCCTTGTAGCCGTGGGTGTGAAAGACCTCGACACCCTCGTTCTTATACGAGAGCACGGTGCTCTCCTTGTGCTCGTCGAGCCAATGCTCCCATTCATCTGTCCGGACTCCCGAGCCGCCCCTCCTGACACGGAAGATATAGGCCTCGTGGCTGGGACCGTTGAGTATCAAGCCGTCATTCACCCAGCTCGCCCGCACGGGCTGGTAATACGACCTCTCAGCCTGCAGGGTTGAACATATCAGCAGCGCAAGAAAACCGGTAACGAAAAGAAAACGAGCTTTCATTTTGGCCCTCCCGGGTTAAGTTTCAGGTAAATTTTAATATGGAACAATAACCATCCACCGCGCCGGGTTCAAGTCCTTTATCCAAGCCTTGAGGCAGGCTGCGGCTTTGGGGCCATGTGATATTGTGCCCCTTGATTCGGGCGACCACCGGTCGCTCCTGCGAAAATATCTTCATGGTTTCAGAGTGAGCCGGATTCTCCTGACTATTGACTCCGTAGAAGTTGCTGGTTATTAGTTGCCGGTGGCTGGTTGCTGTATATTTTCCCTGGTTCATAAAACCAGCCACTAACAACTGACCACTGACAACTGCCTTTTCCTCTGTGCCTTTGTGCCTTTGTGCTTTTTTTTCTGACTCCTGACTCCTGTCTCCCGTATTCTGCTTCTCCCTCTGTGCCTTTGTCACTTTGTCTCTCTGTCACTTTGTGCCTTTGTGCCTGTCTTTATCCCTCAATAACCCTTGCCAATCTAGATTGAGTTTATTAGCCTGTTCTTGCTGAAATACGGTCTGAATCTTCAAAAAAGGAGGTTTTCCATGTATCCCGCCCGT
>CAZSTM010000668.1:0-2032 GCA_964609635.1 uncultured Gemmatimonadales bacterium | reverse complement strand
CTGCAGCGGCGTGGGCGCGGCGCATCATCAGTGCCCCGGCAGCGGTGAGCAGCAGGACCAGGGCCAGGGTGTGGATGATCCAGTCCATACCCCACAGATCGCCGATCCAGCCGCAGATCGGGGCGGCCAGCGCCCCTACTCCCAGGTTCAGCCCGAACTTGAGACCGTAACCCGTGCTGCGGTACCGGGTAGGGGTGGCGGCTGCCAGCATCTGGTTCTCCAGCGGCTGAGTGGCAAAGAAAAAGAACTGGAAGACACAGAGCCCCGCAATCATGGGGTAGCCGCTGAAAAAGGAAGTGGCCAGCAGCATAGGCATCAGGCACGGCACCAGGCGCACGTAAACCTTGAACGGATCGTGACGGTCGGACATATGCCCGCCCCAGACCTGGCCCACTCCGCCCACCACCAGGATTACCGAGACAAAAAGACCGCCCACCAACACCGCAGAGGTAATCCAGCTCACCTGGAGATTGTCGCCGATGTACTTAGGTAAATAGGTCATCAGGCCCCGGTAAACGAAACCGGTGACCAGCATTACTGCGTAGAGCCAGAGCAGGACCTTCCGGGAGGAGGAGGGATTGGTCCCGGGCGGATCGTTATTTCGGGCGGCGAGGTTATTCATCCGCAGGGTGTGTATGGGAAAGAAGAGCAGGACGATCCCGACCGCAAACCCTACGGCTGCCGGGATGAAAAACGCCCACTGCCAGCCGAATTTCTCGCCGAGAAAACCCGCCAGGAAAGGAGAGACAGCCAGCCCCAGGCTGCCGAAAACCCCGTGCAGCCCCATGACCAGACCCTTGCGCCGCACCCCCAGGGAGATCATGGCCAGTCCGGTGGGGTGATAGAAGCTGGCGAAAAGACCCATCAGGCCGAAAGCGGCGGCAATCTGCCAGGGCGTGCGGCAGAAGCCCACCAGTGCGGCCGCGACAGAGGTGCCGAGGAAAAAAAACAGGAAAATTTTGTGGGAGTCCCAGCGGTCGGAGAGAATACCTGCCGGCAGGCTGCCTACACCCAGCATCAGCAGCTTGGGGAATACCAGGAAGCCTGCCTGGGCCAGCGTAAGGTCGAACTGGATGATCAGCAGCGGCAGCACCCCGGCGTAGAGCAGCTCGAAAACGTGCATCATGCCGTGACCCAGACTGGTGAAAACTATCACCCGCCGCTCATCCGGGTAATCCTCAAGCGTTGTTGGCTGGTTTGGAAGGGATTCTGCCGTTCGGTGCTCTCCGGTGACTTCACTCATCTAAGACGGCCTTTGCTTTTTTCCCGGTCGACTCGAGTTAAAACCTGAACGAACACCCGATGCGCACCTGAAAAAGATCGGTGGTGGATTCGTAATAGGTGTAGCTGTAATTCCCATTATCATCCCGCCGGATGGAGCCTTTTTTCAAATATACGGCCTCTCCGCCTTTGATATAGTCGAATTTCAGATCGAGCAGGACTTCGCTCAATTTTTTCTCTTTTGTGTCGCTCGTGCCCGGCCTGCGCCAGAGCGGCACCTTCACGCCGCCGCCGAATCCCACGTGGTATGCCCAGTCGGAGAAGTTGGTGGAACCGGCGATTTCCTTTCGCTCCAGGCTGCGGTCTTCAATCTTGGTCCTGGTAGCGATGTAGGTCGGTCCGACGAAAAACTCTCCGTACGGCCTGAACCAGCCACGCCGCACGCCGATCGAAACCCCCGGACTGACAAGGACCATGTAGTTGTCGGTGACCACGTCCACCGCCACTTCGGGAATTGTAAGACTGAACGGGGCGACTCGCCTTTCGCGACCGTAGTTGAGATAGCTCAGGTCAAAGAACAGGGAAGGCCCGGCAGCGGATTCCTCGAAAAAACCGTAACCCAGCCGGAAGCCCCCTCCCCAGGCGAAATCGACCTCTTCCTTGAATTCATCCTGGGGCCAGGTCAGGGAAAGGCCCAATCCGGCCTCGAGCCCGGCGGCTGCAGAGCCTGGAAGAAACAAAAGCGGAGCGCCGCAGAGTGCCGCGATAAGCGGAATAACTTTCAGCCGCCGGAGCATAGACCGACTCCCTT
>CAZSTM010000667.1:0-2035 GCA_964609635.1 uncultured Gemmatimonadales bacterium | reverse complement strand
TTTTTAAATGCTAAACAAAATGTTCACTGCAAGTTCCTAACCGGACATTACTGGGTCAATAAACCTTTTATATAAAGTTTTCCCTACGCCGGTCTGTTGAATATAAAATCAGCTCAGGTGCGGTCCCTCGACGGCCAGGCCTTTTTCGGCTTTGTATTCAACGCTTTCAGCGGGATCAAGATTGCCGCACAGGTAAACTTTAAAACCAAGAGCGCGGGCCATCGCGGCCTTGGCCAGAGCTATTTCGTTGGAGGTTTGGGCATCCGGGGCATAACTGACAGTTATATGGTTGGACTTGTGCTTGGCCATCAGCTGATCGCGAGAGACTCCATAGAGCAGGGCGTGCATCAGCGGCCACTGGCTTGTGGTCGCCTCCCACCTTTTCCCGCTTTCCTCGGGCGGTAATTTTAACGCTGCTCCTCTGCCGAGGTCCAGGCAGAATTCGCCCCGGTCGATATAGACTCTGCTCCAGATAATTTCACCGGCCCTGGCCAGGCCTCTGGTGCAGATACCGTTTTCGATGAAATAATCATAGGGCTGCCTTACCGCCTCCATGTCCTTCCACCCCCGTTCCATGTGGCCGGCGGGAGTATTGCCGGAAAGCTCGAAAGCCCAGATGAAAGCATCACACTCGAGTTGTTTGCCCTTATAGCTGCAAGTACCCTTGAAGATTTCTCCCCACCTGACATCGTGCTGGGTGGTTTCCCAGAGTTCCGGTTCGAGGCCCGAGGCCCGGTAAATCGTCTTGGCCATTGTCTGGTCCACGGCACAGCCCATATCCGCTTCGTTGGCGCACATGATCGGCTCGCCCGGCATTACCTGCCTGCCTCTATATTCGACCGGCGGCCTGGCCGTGCTGTTGAGCATCGCCTCCACCACATCGGATGCGGCGCAGAGTTTCGCCAGGCCCAGTTGGTAGGCGATGCCTACCCCGTCCAGTCCTTCCTCGGCCACGTGTTTTACAATCGCGCCGTACATCCGGCCGGATTGTTCCACCGCCTTTTCGGTAATATCGGTGAAAGGATTCGAGCCTATTTCCAGCTTGAATCCCCTGTCCACCAGCCATTTCAGATAGCCCATAGCTTCCGCGCGGGGAACCTCGAGCATCCTTGCGTACAAATCCGACTGGTTGAGCCTTCTCAGTTGAATTCCCAGGCCCAGCATGTCGAGCTCATCGAAAGCCGCATTGATCATTCCCATACAGAGAGGGTCGTAGAGCCCGATGATTCGGGGCCTGTCGAGAAAATTCCGGGCTGCTTTTTCGCCGAATTCCAGGGTTCGGGCATATTCCCGGTAGTCGCCGGGGTCGAAGCGGCTCGCATGTGACAGGTCATGCTTTATTTTGCCGGTGGCCACCCATTGTTTCAGTTTTTTCACGGAAACGGAGTCCTTGAATTCCTCGGAGCTCCATAAAATGGAATGGCCGGCCTGGTTATCGGCGAATTTGCACTTGGTCAGGCAGGCTTCGAGACCCAGAGCTCCCACCAGTCCGGGCCACGTCCCGTCAAAATTAGACGCCGTCAGGATCGGTCCTTTATGCTCCCAGAGGTTGTAAACGATGTGATTGCTGTACTGCCAGACCGCCTCGGCAACCACCAGGGGTGCATTTTCGGGTATAGCGGCGAAAATCTCCCTGCCCTGGGCCTGGGTTTCGATAAATCCGTGGCCTAGGTCCGGGTCGAGTTCCCGGTGGGCTCGTATCAAGTTGTAACCCAGGCCCGAAAAAGCTTCTTTAAGCTGTCTTTCGCATTCCATCTGCGCTTTCTGGCAGGCCAGGTTGGCGGTTCTTCTGCGGTCCCCGTTGGCTACCAGAACAATGTCTTTCGGCCCGAGTTTCAAAGTTTCCGGCTGTTCGAGCACCGAGTAATCCCATTTGAGCATTTTTTCCCACTCTCCTTTCTTCAGACCCCTGCAATTTAAATCTGAAAAGCGGATATTAAAACAAAAATATCAGTTAAGCCGAAGGGGGGTGGATTTGCTTTTAGTCCGAATTATTCATAAACTCCGATGGCCGCTCGCTGCCACAACTAATAAA
>CAZSTM010000666.1:0-2058 GCA_964609635.1 uncultured Gemmatimonadales bacterium | reverse complement strand
CGGAAGACTGTGTAATCCTGACCCTGGCCTGCGGCAAGTACCGCTTCAACAAGCTGGATTTCGGCAGTATTGACGGCATCCCACGGCTGCTGGACCTCGGGCAGTGCAACGACGCCTTCTCGGCCATCCAGATCGCAGTGGCACTGGCCGAGGCTTTCGGCTGCCCAGTTAACGACCTGCCCCTGTCGCTGGTCTTAAGCTGGTACGAGCAGAAGGCCGTATGTATTCTGCTTTCGCTGCTTCACCTGGGCATTAAAAACATTCGGCTCGGGCCTTCGCTACCCGCTTTTGTGGGCCCGAACGTGCTCAAGGTGCTGGTGGAAAATTTCAATATCATGCCTATATCCACGCCTGAAAAAGACTTGAAGGCTATTCTGGGTTAATGGTTTCCTTTTTTCTCCGGTGTCTCTATTTTTCCTGATAAGGCATCGTGGTGGAAAGGCGAGTAATAATCTTGCCTGAAAAAGCTTAGTCTTTATATATACATTGATTGTCGGCATGTTGTGGTGATATTATAAAAAGATATTTTCGTTTTTCCAGGGTTGTCTGGTTTGACCGGATGGTCAAGCAGACCGGCATCCAGGAATGCATAGACAGTGCAACTGAAAGGCGGCAGGACTTAAAAGGACCTGCTTGAAAGGTTTTCAGGCTTACCCCATGAACTTCACCCGCAAAGAATTTGAGCTCCTGCTGCAAAGTGTGGGCTGCGGAATTTTCACCGTGGACACCGGTTACCGGATCACTTCCTGGAACCGGGCTGCCGAGGAGATTACCGGACGCGCTTCTTCGCAGATGATCGGGAGCAAATGCTGCGAGGTGCTCTGCGGCGATTGTTTCAATATTCCCGGATACAATAGCCGAGACAAGTGTGAGTTGTTCGAGCGCGGCCTGATCGAAAACATCGAGTGCATAATCCTCCGGCCGGACGGTACCTCGGTGCGGGTATTGAAAAACGCCGGAGTGCTTTATGACAGCGACGGCGGCGTGGCCGGGGCGGTCGAGTCCCTGACCGACATTTCAGCCCTGAAAGCTCCGGTATCGCCCGGGGAGACCCCGGAGAAAAAAGAAGGGCAAGCTTCCCCGATCCCCGGTATGATCGGTACCAGCGAACCGATGCTTCAGGTCTATCGACTGATCCGTTTCGCCGCCGACAGCGAATCCACAGTACTGATCAGCGGGGAGAGCGGTACCGGTAAGGAGATGGCGGCCCGGGCGATCCACAGCTTGAGCAAACGTGACAGTGGGCCGTTCGTTGCGGTCAACTGCTCCGCCTTGCCGGAAAGCCTGCTGGAAAGCGAGCTTTTCGGCCACGTACGGGGCGCTTTCACCGGCGCGGTAAGCAACAAGGTAGGGCGCTTCGAACTGGCCAAGCACGGCACAATCTTCCTGGATGAAATCGGCGATATCAGCCCGCTGATACAGTTGAAACTGCTCCGGGTCCTGCAGGACCATCAGTACCAGCGGGTGGGCGAAAGCAATTCGATAAAAGCCGATGTCAGGATAGTCACCGCAACCAACCGAGACCTTTTCCAACTGGTGCGCCACGGTGAATTCCGCGAGGACCTGTTTTTCCGGCTCAAGGTTTTCCCCATTGTCCTGCCTCCCCTGCGGGAGCGCAAGAACGACATCCCCGCGCTGCTCGATTATTTTATCGAGTCGTTCAACCGCAAAACCGGCAAGAGAATCGAGCGCATCCACCCGGAGGCTATGAAACTGCTGCTCGACTACTGCTGGATCGGCAATGTCCGGGAGCTCGAGCATGCGGTAGAGTATGCTTTCGTGCTCTGCAAGGGATCGGAGATCGGCCCTTTCGAGCTCCCCCAGGAAATCCTGCGCGCAGATTTCCGCAGCTGGGTCTGTCCTCCCGAAACCGGTGGAAGCCCCATTGCCGGCATCCCGTCGGCAAGCAGCCCGGCTTTCCCCGATGCCCGGCATTCCGAGAACCTGCAGCGTGATCAACTGCTCCAGGTGCTCGAGCAGACCGGCTGGAACCAGTCCGCCGCCGCCCGGCTGCTGGGGATCAGCCGGGTGACTGTCTGGAACCGCATGAAAAAGCTC
>CAZSTM010000665.1:0-2059 GCA_964609635.1 uncultured Gemmatimonadales bacterium | reverse complement strand
CGCCTGGTTTACTCGCTGGCGGCTTCAAAGGCCCCGATATCGATTTTCTTCCCCCTTATTTCGCGCACTTTTTTCATGCACGGGTGAAGATACTCGTGTCCCGGCAGCTCGGGAACTTTAAGGGTGGCTGAATCGATAAGCCGGCTTGAGGCCGAGGGCCTGAAATCCCCGCCTATTAAATCGATGACCTCCAGCTCTTCGCCGAAAATTGTATTCTTGAGGGTTTCCGGCACCGCCTCGGTCCCCGTGGTAACCCAGTTGTTGGACCCGAGCACGGGCACGTTTCTTTCGGAGCGGTAGAGCTTTTCACCTCCCCAGTATGCCCGATGGTGAAACACGTTGTTGCAGGCTTCCAGAGTAGTGCTCAGCAGCTTGGCGTCGCCGGGGAACCACATGTTTACAAAGGCGTATCCATCGGGATAGAGGTTGATAAAAGTGTTGTTGTAAAGGTGCAGGGAGCCGCCGTGGCGATTTTCGCCGAATACGATGAACTGCGGATTGGCGCGGTGTTCGTTGTCGGTGACAATCAGGTTGCCGGCCAGGACGGCATCCTGGTCTTCCCATCTGCCCGCGGAAAGATCGAGGTGGTAGCTGCCTGCACTGTGGACGTAGTTGCAGTAGAAAACCAGGTGCTCGGAACGGCTTTTGAAATTTGTCCCGCCGTTATGATGAATATGGTTGAAACGCACGGTGGTAATTCCCGGGCCGCTGATATAATGTCCGTGTTTGTATCCCCTGCCCGGAAAACTGTTGTAAGCCACCTCGTTGTATTCCAGGGTGAGGTTTTCCGTTGTGGAGGTGGCGAAAATTCCGTTACTCCCGAAATAAACCCCGCAATCGCTTACCGTCACACCGGTGCCGTCAAGAATGAAAATACCCGCCGTGTTCTGCTGGGGGGATTCACCCCAGGGGTGGGCATTGCGTATTTCAAGGTGTTCCAGGGTCCAGAAGTCACCTGAAACACGGACCAGTCCCCGGTCGACCCGGCCGTGGTCGCCCTTGGCCCAGGCGGTTTGGTTGAGCGTACCATCGATAATGGGCCGCGGGTCGCCGTCCCCCCGGATTTTGAGCGGCTTGTCGGCCGTTCCGTCGGGACTGAGATCGAAGGTTTCATAATAAATCCCGGGGCCGAGCACTATTTCCTGGCCGGGTTTTACCGCGGCCACGGCGGATTTTATATCATTATATGAACTGAGCGATGAGCCGTCCGAGATATAGACCCCGTGTTCAAGTTTGCTGGTGGAGGGAAATCCCGGATTGGGCGGCGTATCGCCGGCGGGTGGGCCGCTGTGGGTCACCACCAGGCGGGGCGGGTTGCCGCCTTCACGCGAGTTGAAACCCAGCCCCGGCTGGTCCTGGTTCAGGACCCTGAGGCCGAAAGACACCCGGTCATCGGTCTGTTTTTTGACATACTCGGTGACATCGTAAGCGTTCCAGCCCTGGCCGCAATGTCCCGAAGCGACCAGTTCTCCCATGGCCGGCCCGTTGCCCCAGGAAGTACCATATTCATCCCATCCATCCACCGTTACGGCAAAAACTCTGAGCGTGTCTTGCCTGCTCCTGCTTTTCCAAAGCCTCAGCTCGGCCCCGGTTATACCTGCCGGGTCGATACCGTTGAGCTCAAAACGCAAGTAAGCCCGGTTGTCGCCCTCGGACTGGCGCAGTCCCAGGTATCCGACCATCAAGAAACCCTGGCGGCCTCCTCCGGGAGAGCAAAGTTTTTTCATGGTTTCCGAAACTGTTACATCGGCATCGCACAACAGGACATCCGTCCGCTGTCTGGTGCAAGCGGACTGAGAAAAAACCATAACAAGTATGCAGAATGAATAAAACAGGTGCCTGGTGCATAATACCCTAGATTGAACGGGCAAGTCTTCCTCCTTGGCAAATTGCTAAATAAAAAATGACGGATTTATTTATAAACGTTTTTCAAGAGGCTTTGACCCGCCTGACAAAACTGTAGCACCAGTTATGAGATAAATCAAGCATCCGTGCAGGTGGCGAGGCATGGTTGACTGCTTTAGTTTCTCTCATAACAAAAAGGACTTATGTTCGAGCC
>CAZSTM010000664.1:0-2080 GCA_964609635.1 uncultured Gemmatimonadales bacterium | reverse complement strand
GTTTTCTTACGCACCGGCGGTAGTGTGCTTAGGACCTACAGCCCACAGCCTATAGTCTGTTTTTGCAGGTTCGCAAAATCTCAGTCATTTCATCTGTTCAAGTTACCATGCATTTCTAACTTGACAGAGTACTAGCAACCAGCGGGAAATGCGCTCGCTGTTAAATTCAATAGTGGTTTCCTGATAACGGAATCCGGGCAACGGGATCTCAGATGCAAAGGGTAATGCTGCTGGCCTCAAAGGATGAGCAGGAGGCGGCTAAAAAAATTTTTAACCAGCTCAGCGAGCTCGATTACGAGGTTTTACATCCCCGGGAAAACGCCTGGCAGGACCTGGAAAAAAGCTCCCGGGTGGACCTTTTTATCCTGCTGGGCCATGAGGTGCGCACTGTCGAGCCGCTGGCCCGTACTCTGAGCAAAGACAAGGAACTGGCGGAAATACCGAGACTGATTGTCACCGGCGAAAAAGCCCTGACCGGCCTGGATTACTGCCGGCTCGCCGATGACATCCTGCTGGTTCCCTACGGCAAGAGCGAACTTGCTGCACGCATCCAGATGCTGCTCTGGCGTAACCACCAGGTCGAACCCTCCCAACGGGTGCTGGCCGATGAATTGACAATCGACCTTTCGACCTACGAGGTAACAGTCGGCGGCAAACTGATCGACCTTACTTTCAAGGAATACGAGCTCCTGCGCTACCTGGCCACTCACCGGGGAAAGGTCTATACCCGGAGGAACCTTCTCACCCGGGTCTGGGGCGAGGACTATTACGGCGGGTCCCGAACGGTGGATGTCCATATCCGCCGCATTCGCTCCAAGATCGAAGCCGGCGGCAAGGTATATATCCAGACCGTGCATGGGGTAGGTTACCGTTTTGTGGGCTGACAGACCTGATTTTAGACGCGCGGCGCAGTAAAGCTTGCCTGGAAAACCCGACAGTGCCGCTGTTGCGGATAGACTTCATGACTTAAACGTCGGTTTTATTAATCCTGATTTAATATCCCCGAAATATTTCCGTAACATTTCCCGCTTAAATTATCTATATTCCATTATGGTTTTACCTGAGAACCGGGTTCCCGGTTTATTTCGAGCCGTATTGCTGCCGGCTCTGTCACAACGAAGCATCAAAATGATTTTTTGGCATATTTTACCACAAATATTTATAAAAAAATTCTTACTTGAGGAGGAATTGTGGGCCCGAAAGAGGTGCTTGAGCTCTGCAAAAAGGAAGACATTAAGGTAGTTGATTTACGGTTCATGGATTTTCCCGGCCTCTGGCAGCATTTCTCTGTCCCGCTGAGCGAGCTTAGCGAGGAAACTTTCGAACAGGGATTGGGGTTCGACGGGTCGAGCATCCGCGGCTGGCAGGCGATCAATGAGAGCGATATGCTGGTCAAACCCGATCCCGCCACCGCCTTTGTCGACCCGTTCATGAAGATCAAGACCCTGGCCATAATCTGTAATATCTGCGATCCGATCACCGGGGAGAATTACACCCGCGATCCGCGCAACATCGGCAAAAAGGCGGTAGACTACATGCTCTCGACCGGGATCGCGGACACGGCTTATTTCGGTCCCGAGGCGGAATTTTTCATCCTAGATGACATCCGTTTCGACCAGAACGCGCATTGCGGATACTACTTCCTCGACTCGAAAGAAGGTGTCTGGAACAGCGGGCGCGAGGAAAATCCCAACCTGGGCTACAAGCCCCGTCACAAGGAGGGCTACTTCCCGGTTCCGCCCACCGATTCGCTCCAGGACATCCGCTCGGAGATGATGTTGCTGATGATCGAGGCCGGCATGGTTGCGGAATGCCAGCACCATGAGGTGTCCACCGCCGGGCAGGCGGAAATCGATCTGCGTTTCACTCCCCTGGTGGAATGTGCGGACAGCCTGCTCAAGTACAAGTACATAGTCAAGAATACCGCCCGCAAGTACAACAAAACAGCGACTTTTATGCCCAAACCGGTTTTCGGAGACAACGGTTCCGGGATGCATATCCACCTTTCGCTGTGGAAAGAGGACAGTCCGCTGTTCGCCGGGGAGAGTTACGCGGGCCTGAGCGAGGTGGCCATGAACGC
>CAZSTM010000663.1:0-2081 GCA_964609635.1 uncultured Gemmatimonadales bacterium | reverse complement strand
CCCTCCATGTCTTGAAAAGGTGCCGCGGTTTAATATTAATCAGATTACGGCGTAGTCTCAATAAGAATCGAATATCCGGCCGCTTAATCCAGGTCAGTGCTCATGGCCGAAATAAGCCTCGTTGAATTCCTTCAAAAGCCGGCGCAGGGTGGCCACCTGCACCAGGTCCGTGCTCTGCTTGGCTTTCATGGCCGCTACCAGCATCCGATGCAGCAGCTCCAATTTGTGCCGGTAATCCTGGTATTTTTCGGTCTCGTCAGGCTCGGTAGGTTTTATACGCTGGTGCATAAAATACCGGCTAACAATCTCCTGCAGCTGCTCGGCATGGTTCTCCTTGTTCACCACCCAGCGTACTATCTGGTTGTAATTCTTTTCGCCGGCAGCGGACAATTCGACAATCTGTTTCATCCCCTTTTCGATGGTGGCAATATGCTCCTCGATCATCTGCACACGCATATGGTCATCGTAAATCCCGCAGGGGATCTCGCAGTGGGAATATAGCGCCGGAGTCCGGATCAGGCACAGGCAGACAGCAAAAACGAACATTTTTTTCATCTGAATCCTCCCGGTAAGGATTGAAAGAACCATAAGCAACTAATCAGAATTCGGAACCTAACCGGAGCGGTGCACGCCCATAGCGAAAATCGCTGGGCAGCACGACACATTCGCGTTGTCGCGCGTACCGCGCCTTTCTTTTATTCTTTCCCTCTACTCCTCTAAGCGGAAATATTAACGACTCACTATGCGGAACCCTACGCTGCTGCTATTGCTGTCCGGACTGTGGCAGTTGCGATAGGCTGACCGGCAGTAGTCAGGACCGTTGTTCCAACCGCCGCCTCGCTCGACACGGAAAGAACCGGTTTTCGGCCCGGCTGGATTAAGGTTTGAGCTCGTAGTGTAATATCTCGGATCAAACCAATCGCCGCACCACTCCCCCACGTTGCCGGACATGTCATATAAATCCCATGCATTGGCTGTTTTCTGTCCAACCGGATGAGTTCTCCTGCCACTGTTACCATTATACCAACCTGCTTCATGCAGGTCGTTCACTCTATCGCCGGTATTATATCCCGTTCTCGTTCCAGCGCGGCAGGCATACTCCCATTCCGCCTCGGTGGGCAAGCTGTATTTCTTTCCCGTGATCTGGCTCAACCTGCGGCAAAACTCCACGGCATCATTCCAATTCACACTCTCCACCGGCAAGCTATCCCCCTTGAAATGTGAAGGATTATCTCCCATCATCGCCCGGTATTGTGCCTGTGTGATTTCCGTCTGGCTCATCAAAAAAGGTGCTATGGCTATCTGGTGTACGGGCCTTTCATCAACCGACCCATCGGTAGAACCCATAACAAAAAAACCGCCGGGGATACCGACCATCCTGATTGTCGCCTCTCCCGCACTGACAACCGTTATTTCCGGTCCGTGGTCCAGGGTATTAATCTCAGCGGCCTTCGCCGGAGCAGTAGACTCTTCTCTACCGGCCGGGGTATCGGCCTTGGCGGCCTTCGACGGTGCCGTGGACTCCCGTTTTCCGGTGTAAGTATCGGCTCGGGCGACCTTCGCCACAGCAAAGCGGACAGCCATATTAAAAGCCCTCGCACTCCTGGCCGAAAAATACAGGCCTCCTCCGGCCTGGGCTATGCAATCGAGTTGCTGTTCCGCTTCCTCGGTTACATCTAAGCCGACCACATTCATAACGAACTTTATCCCGACTTCTTTTAATTCTTTGACCAACACACATGGGTCAACAGCACCGCAGGTCTCTTTTCCGTCGGAAATCAAAATGATGGTCGTCTCATTCTCGAGGTCTTTGAGTCTATCCGCAGTTTGCCTCACCGCAAGGCTGATGGGTGTTACACCCACAGGGTTGATTGCCTTGAGCTTATCAAGTATCGTTTTTTTATCTAACGGTCCCAGTGGAACCAGTTCCTCCACATCTTCACAGCCCTTTTTGATGTTCTGGCCAAAGACCACCAGGCCGATATTCAAGCCTTCCGGCAGCTCATCGATCAGTTCGATAAGAACCTCCTTGGCGATGGCGATTTTTTCCTTGCCGTTTATCTTATCCCACATGCTCCCGG
>CAZSTM010000662.1:0-2084 GCA_964609635.1 uncultured Gemmatimonadales bacterium | reverse complement strand
CCCTCGCCCGTCAGGTACATATCCCCATCTTCGTCCACGATTTTAACCAGCAGGGGCGCTCGCTGGCCAAGATGTTTCCGGTCATCGTCTATTTTGTAAATAATATCGATCCGGCCGTCATTATCGGAGTCGACCGTGAACCTTTGCCCGGAGCGGCTTTGAAGAAATTGCACGTTAATCCCGGTGTCCAGGGAAACCTCGGGGCCCACCATTTTTTCGAATATGGCGTTGTTGGTTTGCGCCACACAAACCGTGGAGGAAAAGGCAAGGATGGTTATTACCCTGCATATGAAATTGTGCATATTTTGACCTGCCTCCTGTTATATCTTTTTATGACAGCTTGTCCCTGTTCCGGTAGATTTTTTGAATAGCATCGACTACATCATCCATGTCTTTGGTGGCGCCCAGCAGAAGCTCTCCCGGAAAGCCGAAAACTTCCTGGCTTAGCTCCTCGCCCAGGGGACACTGATTCTGCTCGCGGTATTGCTGCAGCCTCCGGCTTGAATATATTTTCTGAAAATTTTGCGAATTGAGAGTCTCCTCGATCAGACCCTCTTTATTCAGCGGAAGGCCTTCCAGCACTCCCAGGCCCCAGGAGCATGGAATCCCCTCGGCTTTCAGGGCGGAAAGGAATTTTGAGCGCGGGACGTCGTTGAAAAATTCTTTCTTGTATCTCAAGGCATATTTATAGTAGGCCGTTCTGGTGGTTTGCCGATAGTCTTTCCGGGGAATGATGCCCGGGATTTCCTTGAGTCCGGCCCTCAGGTAGTCGGCGTTGGCGGCACGTATTCTGGTCTGCTCTTCGACACGGTCCATCTGGGAGTCCAGCAGGGCTGCATGAAGGGTGGAGATTCTGTACTTGGTTCCCAGAATGGGATGTCCTCCCTTGTCACGGGGCATATATTTTCCCTTAGGCCTGCCGAAGTTGTGAAAAGAGAAGCATCTGTCGATCACTTGTTCGTCATCTCCGAGAATGGCCCCGCCTTCGCCGCAAGTAAGATTCTTGCTGGTCTGAAAGCTGAGACAGCCCAGATCACCCAGGGTGCCGACCTTTTTGCCCCTCCATTCAGCCAATACCGACTGGCAGGCGTCCTCGATCACTTTCAGCCGATGCTTTTGGGCTACGGCGTTGATTTTATCCATATCGGCAACTCCGCCGTTGATATGGACCGGCAGAATCGCCCTGGTGTTTTCCGTGATTTTTTCTTCGAGTTTGTCCGGGTCTATCTGGAAGGTTTCCGGATCGATGTCGACGAACACCGGCAGAGCCTCTTCCAGGAAGATGGCATCGATGGTGGCCACGAAGGTATAAGGGGTGGTCAGCACCTCATCTGTCGCGCCGATGCCGGATACGTGTATGGCGGCATGCAGCGCCTGGGTTCCTGAGCCGGTGAGCAGGCAGTAGGCTGACCCCATCATTTCGGCGAATCTTTTTTCCACTCCGGCGACCAGCTTGCCCCTCGACCAGAGACCGCTGCGCAGAGCCTCCAGCACGGCCTGTTCATCCGCCGCCTCAACAATCGGCCAGGAGACAAAGGGCGTGCTTCTGACAGGCCGGCCGCCGAGAACGGCTAATTTTTGGGTACTCTGGCCGGCGCTTCCCAGCACGGGCGCCGACCTCGAACCCAGAGCGGCAACCGCACCGGCCGAGGCCGCGTTGATAAACTGCCGTCTGGTCAGATTGCTCTCTCTCATTTTCAAACCCTCCGTCATGGTGATCTACTCTGCGGGATGCTTGGTAATTAACCTGCTTTTCCCGGGCAAGCCATAAAAGGAACCGGTCCACAGCCGTGCCGGGAGCTTTACCCGGACTCCTGCTGCTGCATCGAAGCCCAGTCCATATCGGGCTTTTTCTCCAGCGAGGCCGTGCTGATCTTTCTTGCCTCATCGGCATTCTCGGCCACCTTTCGGAAAGCCCGGATGTATTGATCCAACAGCTCTTTGCCGGCCTGGAAGAAAGAGGGCAGGACCAGGAGCTGACTGTGGAGCTTCTCGCTCACCGGCAGCGGCTCGGGTGGGCGAGGGGTTTTGTCCGAGCTTACGTGCGGGCAACTCCAGGGGCAGCCCCGGCCCCACGCCTCGCC
>CAZSTM010000661.1:0-2086 GCA_964609635.1 uncultured Gemmatimonadales bacterium | reverse complement strand
TACAGACAGCGTCAAGGTACCCTGAAAGCTCGAGCACGGATTCCCTGGTGTTCAAGTCGCACAAAGTGGTAATCCCATCCATCCCGCGCAGGATGCCGAGGGTGAGCTCCGCCAGTTTCATGTCCTCCGGATCGTTGGCCGGCTCATCTATGGGAAAGAACATCAGCTCGCACCAGTTTTTTTGGCGGGCGGTATTGTCCATCAACCGGATCGCCTGCCGGTAAAGCTGCATATCCGCCTTGTCCCACCGGTCGGCTTTGCGGGGCAGTTCGAGCTTGCGGAACAGGTCCGAGACATAAAGCGAAGTGGGCCGGAAAAATCCGTGTTTTCTCATCAGAACCATCAAGCGGTCGAGCTCGGCAACCCGCCGGTCATCTATGGCGACCCCTCGGCCGGGGTCTTTTTTCACAAACGAACCGGCGAGCGAGACGGCATATACGCCGTGTGCCGCCATGTCTTTCAGTTGTGCCTCTATCAGCCCGGGGTCATCCGGTGGATAGTAATAAATTCCCACTACCTGCTCATCGTTCAAAGGAGGCAGGCTCAAGGGCAGAACTTTGACCTCGAAGGGAACCTCAAGCGAAGGATGCCCTGCCGCCTCGAGGCTCAGCCTGCCGCGGTAAGTGCCTGGCACGGTCTCGGCAGGCACCGGGACATCCAGCCAGAAAAAGCGCGCTTCTCCCGAGGATAAGCTTTTGGGCTCGACCGGGGCGAGCATGCGTGTACGGATGCCGAATTCGGATCCCCAGCTGCCGCCCAGACGGGTGGCGGCATAGCGGGCGTGATAGAGACGAGGCTCGGTTTTCAAAACTCCTTTTTCCCCGGCAGGCGGGACGGCCAGCTTGACCTCTACCGCGGCTAAATCCTCCAGGGCCTTGACTCCAAAGGCAAAAGGAGCTACCGTGGCGGCCGGGAGGGTTTCGCTCATTACCGCGACCCGGTCCATCTGGCGGGGGACGGCATACGGCCGGGCGCCTACCAGGCCTTTGCGCTCGAAAAAAAGCAGCCCTGCGCGGGTTTCCTGTTCGGTCGGCGTCGGGTCCGGTTGTGGCTCGACAATCCGACCTGCAGTGTAAACGTATCTATCCTCGGGCCGATTAACCAGGTGCGAGCTGAATGAAGCCGCATAAGCCAGCCAGTCTTCGCCCTCAACCAGGGCTGTCTCCCCCAGCCAGAATCTGCCGGCTTCCGGTTCGCCTGCGACCTCCACCACGGCGGTCGCCGCTTGCGGAGGCATTTTCAGCGCCCTGGTATAGCAGATCCAGTCCCTGGTCAGCCCGGGTCGTCCCCCGGCGGCGACCCGGTAGAGCAGCGAATCGGCCAGCTCCCTGTCGTTCTCGTCGTACAGCTTGATTTTCAATGCAAATATCTCTCCTCCGGCCTCAAGGAACCTGAGCGCGAAGCGGACCGAAAAAACCTTTCCGGCCGCAACTTTCAAAGGAGGGCTCGAAAGCATTATCCGGGCGGAATCCGTCGCTTCCAGAAGCAGTGCGTCCTTTATTTCACCGTTATCGAGGTAAGTATCCTTTTCTAGACCTAGGCTGCCTGCGGTTTCCCAGGCCACCGGCCCCTCCGGTGTACTCATCAGGTAAGCCTTCGGGCCGTCCCGGCCGGCGCACCCGGAAAAACTTATTGCCGCCAGGATAAGGAAAATCATGGTTCTATCGGATGGCAGAATGACCATGTGCAATCTAACCTCCCTTCAATTTTTTTTTAGTTTCTTCAAGTTTGTTTATTCAATGCTGAAATTATGTTTTATGCCTTCGCGTCTGTCAAGGAAAGTTCTTTCCAGATCTGCTGCGGGCCAATCCAATTGACACCCGCCGTTTTCAATGGCTATATTTTGCGAGCTTGCGGTTTTTCCGCCCGGGAGGGTCCTCATCGAAAGACCCCAGGCCTCTTATTATGCGGGCGAGCTATTTAATTAAAGTGTTGGAAAAACACGCTGCTAAACTGTGTGTGGTTCATTCTGCGATGGAGGATGCACGGTGGGGCGGCGGCTGTGCGGCTGACGCCCCACAGGCCCCAGGTGCGGCACGCGCTGAAAAAGCGCGTCCCCCGCCCCCACACCCCGCCCACCAATCAC
>CAZSTM010000660.1:0-2088 GCA_964609635.1 uncultured Gemmatimonadales bacterium | reverse complement strand
ACAGACTTGCTGTGGCACAGGCGGGTGGTCATGCGAAACAGTACCGGCAGCTCGAAGCGTTCGCTTAAAGTGTAGGCTTCTTTGAGGTATTCACGGACCTCGCGGCTGTCCGCCGGCTCGATAAGCGGCAGCTTGGCGAAACGTGCGTAGTTGCGGTTGTCCTGTTCGTTCTGCGATGAATGCATCGCCGGATCATCGGCGGTGACCACCACCAACCCGCCGCGCACTCCGGTGTAAGCCAGGGTCATCAGTGGATCGGCGGCCACGTTGAGGCCCACGTGCTTCATGGTCACCAGGGTTCTGATACCGCCCAGCGATGCACCCGCCGCCACCTCGAGGGCCACCTTCTCATTGGGCGCCCATTCGCAGCGTACTTCCGGGTAGCTTACCAGGGTTTCCAGAATCTCGGTGCTCGGAGTGCCGGGATAGCCGCTGGCGTACCTGACCCCTGCCTCCCAGGCTGCGGCAGCCACCGCTTCATTACCGCTCAAAAGCCGTTTTCTCTCTACGATCAACTTATCCTCTTGCTTGACTGCCATCGGTCTCCATAAAGTCACGGGTCGGTTATCGACACGGAGCTAGATTGGTGCTTCGCTGCAGATAGTTTCCAAGTTAGTAGCGGCTGCAGGCTCCCACAGCCGGAGTAAATAATCTTGCCATTTTACCCAAGATCCCCGTTTGTGTCAATAAAGTTGTGAGATTTCGGCTTTTTCAATTTTGTCGAGAAACAATATTTGAGGAAAACGGATAAAATATTTGACAACCATGGCGGATAATGTTAATAATGAAGCCCAATTTTGCTTTTAAACTCTGTCAAGTTGAAACAGGTTAGAATCAATTCGCCATAAAGCATATAATTTAAACATATGCAAATCTTGATCATATTTATAGAAAATTTTTATATTTATCTGTCTTTAGGATACTACCTCCAATTATAAAATGTTAAACAGGCTGGAGATGCACTCATCCAAAGATAATCCTTTCTTTATCTGGATCTGGACAGGGGCCGTTTCTTGACCTGAGGAGCGGCCCGGCATCGCATCAATTTTTACGAACTTTTTCATTTTATAACGACAGTTCTTGCTCATCATATCAACCTTATATTCAGGAGGAATGAATGGACAAAAGAACAAAATTCACCCTTGATGAAAACGAGCTGGAAACTCACTGGTATAATATTCAGGCGGATTTGCCGGAACCATTGCCGCCGGTTTTGCATCCGGCTACAGCGAAGCCGATAACTCCCGATGATCTGACTCCTTTATTCCCCATGGAACTTATCAAGCAAGAGGTGACCACCGAACGCTGGATTGAAATCCCCGAGGAAGTCCGTGATATTCTCAGGCTATGGAGGCCCACCACTCTGTTTCGGGCGCATAGACTGGAGAAAGCCCTGGATACTCCGGCTAAGATTTTTTATAAGTATGAGGGGACAAGTCCGCCGGGAAGCCATAAGCCTAACACTGCGGTAGCCCAAGCTTACTATAACAAGGAAGAAGGCATAAAACGCATAGTTACCGAGACCGGCGCCGGACAGTGGGGAAGCGCTTTATCTTTCGGCGGCGCCTGCTTTGGCATTGAGATCAAGGTTTTCATGGTCGCTATCAGCTATCACCAGAAACCCTATCGCCGCATCATGATGGAGACCTGGGGGGCGAAGTGTGTAGCCAGCCCCAGTAATGAGACAAAGACAGGCCGGGAGATGCTGGAAAAAGACCCCGACTGTCCCGGCAGCCTGGGATTGGCTATCAGTGAAGCGGTAGAGGTTGCCGTATCTCGCGATGATACCCACTATTCCCTGGGCAGCGTGCTCAACCATGTTCTGCTCCATCAGACCATAAACGGCCTGGAGGCCAAAAAGCTGATGGAGAAGGCGGATGTCTACCCGGATATCATAGTCGGCTGTATCGGCGGCGGCTCGAACTTCGCCGGGCTGTTTCTGCCTTTTGTCAAGGATAAAATCGACGGGACAAAGCCGGACTTGCGTATCATAAATGTAGAACCCTTTGCAGCCCCCACCATGACCAAGGGACCGTACACCTATGACTTCGGCGATTCGGCCCAACTCACCCCGTTGATCAAGATGTA
>CAZSTM010000659.1:0-2091 GCA_964609635.1 uncultured Gemmatimonadales bacterium | reverse complement strand
CGGTGCATGATACTTTCCTTTCCTACGACCTCGATCACCAGGGGGACATTGGCCAGGGAGGCCGGGTCGAAAACCGTGGTAGTGAACCGCTCTCCCGGCTCGAGTTCCAGGTTCGTCAGCAGCAGCTCCACGGTGTTCGGCAGTTGGGGAGGTTCTTTGAGGCTGATTCGCTCAAGCCGGGTCTCCCCGGCCGAGGTGATCTGCAGGACCAGATCGTTTTCTTCCACATAGCCGCGGATACCGAATTCCGACTCTTCGCCGGAGAGGCTGAAAATAAACGAGAGCAGTCGCAGGCTGTCATCGGTGACCGCCCGCATAAAGCTGTCCACTTTCTGTTGACGGCCGAGCATGGCAAAGCTCATGAAAGTGCGGTCGGTGACAATCAACTGCGAATCCTGGCGCGTGGTTATCGAGTTCGAATAGCCGATCTTTTGGCCCTGAAAATAAATCCCGTACCAGTTGGCCTCGCTGCTCAGCTCGCCGAACCGCTCGGGGGAAAGATCGAGCTTGCGGGGGGCGCCCTTAAGATAGTACCTGCCTGCAAGCAACCCGAACATTACCAGGCCGAAAACGATGAAACTCAGGTGGAATGCATCTTTCAGCCCGAATCTGTAAGTTGCCATTTATAATTTCCTGATCTTCGGGGGTATCCGTTCATATCCACATGAGGTTTATTGTAACCAGGGTGCCGGAAAACTTCAAGACCGGCGAGCCTTTTGGCTGACAACTCTGTCGTGAAACTCCGACTTAAGTCCGGATTAAAAGTAAACCGGTGCTTGCACCCGGCTTGGGCGAGTTCGGGCTGTGTTTTAAGAATCACGCTTTATCGTGGAAAAAGCCGGGCCGTTCGAATGATATGGCCGGCGATAATCGCCCGTGCCTGGCCCATGGTGGTTTTATCGGTAAAAAGAGGCGTTTCATCCGGGAAGGGAACCGCCAACGAGTCGAGCCGGGCGCCGCTCATCAAGGGCCTAAGGCTCGACAGCGCCAGGCGGCTCTGATGAACCCTGGGGTCATTGCCGTCGGCCGCTGAAAGGAGCCTCTCCAGGGTCAGGATGTATCTGCGGTCGTCGACTCCTTCCCGAAAACCCTCCCATGCAGGAGTGGGCAGATAGCGGTCTTCCAGGTCGCGATAGGAAAGCATCCAATCCATTACCGGGGCATCGAAATCGTTCCAGGAATGCCCTCCGCCGATCCAGTTGAAAGCCCAGACAAAAACTACATCCAGGGCCCGGTACCATGCGCCGAAACCCACGCGGTAACGGCTTTCGGCGGCGGAATTTCGCTGCGTGCAGCTTGCATAGCCCCAGGTCCGGGCCTTTTTGGTGGATGCCGAGCCGGAGGCGAAGATCATTTCATCCATGCCCTCACCCGCCAGCCAGATATCCACATAAGGGGCGAGAGCCTCTATTTCCCCGGCCTGCCCCTGGATAAGCGGGGAGACCAGGGGTATGGTGGCACCGCCCAGTTTTTTAACCGCCGTGGCCCGGGCTGCAAACCAGCCCAGGCTTGCGCTGTCCGCCGGACTGCGGTCGAGGATTCCCCAGAACAACCGGTTCCACCCCGCTTTGCGGCCGTGGTCGAAAATCGTTCGCACCGCCTGAGCGTAAGCCGGCAAATAGGCGGGGTCATCCGGGTCGAGCTCCACAGTCTCCGACAGCGTTCGATCCAGCGGAGCATCCTCCTTTCCCCCGGCAAAAATGATATGCGGGCCGAGGATTCCCTCATCGGACAGCCGGCTCATGAACGTATCCTGCAAGTCGAAATCGAAGCCGATTCTCCCGCGTGTGTACCGGACAGGCATCTGCCTGGGGTCATACCACTGGCTCGTGGCATTGACCCCGTGCCGCGCCAGGTCGCGGCAGGCAACCCGGTCCAGGGGGCCGGGCATCAACCCCCAGCCCAGGCAAAAGGAAAGCTCCTCGGGCTCGCCGGACTTGGGATAATATTCGTCCTTACCCGAACGGATAACATAATCGATGGTTACAAAAGATGTGGGAGTAACCTTCATGATGATCTCCAATTTAAGATTAATTTGTTTATTATAAAGCAATTTTTCAGGCTGGGCCAGATATTAGGAGGTTGAAAAGG
>CAZSTM010000658.1:0-2120 GCA_964609635.1 uncultured Gemmatimonadales bacterium | reverse complement strand
AATAGCAGATAGCAGCATAAAGCAAGCGGGATAATTGCCCCGCCCAGGTTAATGGCGAGCCCCGACTCACGTCGTACCGGTATCTTGAACCAGCCGAAGGTCATACTTGCCTGTTCCACGGTTCTCTTTGTCAGGGGAATGTTTACCAGCGAGCCAAACAGGGTCAAAAACAGGATGAGAAGAGCCACCTGTGGTGAGATACCCAGCTTCTCAAAGCTGAAGGTGGTGATATTAAAAAAGACGAATATAAAAAGAAACGGCAGCAGCAGGACAAACAGGCCGAGTGCCAGACAACCTATCGGGAAAAAGAACACTTTAATCCTACAATCGAAGTGAGGACACTCACGGCCTCAGTCTCTTGACTTCCTCGACCAGTGCCGGCAGCACTTCACCGGTCTTTCCCTGGATAATGAAGTCAGAAATCCCTTCATGTGTCAGGGGGGTCGGCTCCGCGTTTACCTCGATGACGGTCGCTACCCCTCTCTGCCTGGCTACCCTCGGCAGGTTGGCGAAGGGGTAGACCACCGCCGATGTCCCGCAGATAAGCATCGTGTCACACTTCCAGGCCTCTTCCAGACTGCCTTGAGCCACGTCACCGGGTATTGGTTCACCAAAGCCTACGCCGTCGGTCTTTATTATACCCCCGCACGAAGGGCAAGTTGGAGGCAGCTGGCCTTTCTGCAACAAATCCTGCAGGTCGAACTCGTCTCGCCGGAAGCGCGCGTTACATTCAATGCACCTCAGTTTGGCGAAGCTGCCGTGATATTCCAGAAGGTTCTGCTGTCCCGCCCTTTCGTGAAGCGCGTCAACATTCTGCGTGACAAGGCACTTTACGATGCCCATCTTCTCCAGCTCCGCCAGCGCATAATGACCGGCATTTGGTTCCCTCGCCCCCAGTTCCCCCAGGGCACCGGTACTGGCAGACAGTCTTTCTTCCCACCACGCCTTGGGGTCATCTAAAAATTTCTGCCAGCCCAGATAAGCCCTTCTTTCGGCTTCAGGATTTTTCGTCCAGACCCCCTGTGGCCCACGGAAATCGGGGATGCCCGATTCGGTTGACATCCCGGCCCCGGTAAGAGCAATCGCGTAACTCGATTCCGCTAAATGCCTGGCAGCCTTTTCTATCAAACTCTCCATAGCTATCACCCCCGGCTGATTTCTCAAGCGTAGGTCTTGATAAATCCCTCGATAGTATTAAAATAGGTGCCCTGGTCTACCATCATGATATCATTGTGCCCGGCTCCCGGAATAATCAGGATTTTCTTATCTTTAGCACCCGAGTTCCGGTGGAGCTCCTTCCCTTCGGAGACAGATATAATCTGGTCGTACTCGCTATGAATGATTAACGTCGGCTTCTTAATCTGGCGAATTTTCACCTTGTTCAGGTACGGGCTTTCCTCGCCAGGACCGACTTCCACACCACTAATACCCGCATAGTCCCTGAGACGGCGGAAATTGTTGGCGGCACCGCTCTCCACGATAAGCCCCCTTATTTTGTCCTGGTAGTTGAGGGCAGTTTCGATGGCTGGTGTACTGCCGAGCGAACGGCCCATCACGAAAACGCTATCCCGGAACCCTTCCCTACTGATTATCTCCCGGAAACCCCTGAATATGGGGTGCGTATCGGCAATCATGTTGGAAATGGTCGGTTTACCGTCGCTGGAGCCGTACCCCCGATAGTCCGCCACAAAAAGGTTGATGCCCTTCTGGATATATAACGGGGCAATCCACTCATGGCTGGCAACCGTTTCGCCGTTCCCGTGAAAATAGAGGATAGAGGGGCACTTTTTGCCGGCCACCCAGAACCCGCAAACAACCCTTACCCCTTCCTCGACCTCGATTGCATACGTGGGCAAATCACGCGGGGAGCCCCGGAGAAAGCCGGGCAGGTCATAAGGAGAGTAGGCAATCGGGAATAGAGTCTCCAATATCTCCGGTCGGTCCAGAAACGACAAATCCATTCGACGGTACTTATCCCTTTTTATACTAACCAATCGGTATGATACCACGCCTTACAGTTGGAAATAAATGGTACCGGAGCATTATTTCAGGATTAGCTTCGTACGGTCGACAACACGAAGCGCCGAGGAAAAGTGAAGCGCCGGAGACCGACCGGGTGA
>CAZSTM010000657.1:0-2126 GCA_964609635.1 uncultured Gemmatimonadales bacterium | reverse complement strand
CAGCTCGACCCCCAGGATGGGTTTCACTCCCGCTGCGCGTGCGGCCTTGCAGAACGGCACGGCCGCGTAGAGGCCGTTGGTATCGGTCAGGGCCAGGGCGCCCATGCCGCGCTCGGCCGCGGCGGCAGCGAGCTGCTCCACGGTCGCGGCCCCTTCGAGCAGCGAAAAATTGCTGTGACATCTGAGGTGTACGAAATCCACCTATTCGGTCTCCAGTTTTTTTGCCGGTCTTTCCCTCTTTAAGCGAAGCCACTGCATCCTGGGTAGCCGTACGACTTCCGGAGGTGAAGTTTTCAAAGAGGAGAAAAACCGGAGCCCCCCACCCTATCCCGCCTTGCGGGGCCGGTACTCCGGCGGTCTGCGGAAGTTATCCAGCCGGAGGGATCGTCCTTTGCGCACCGAGTCGAAACCGTACTTGGCGCGTAAGCGGTCCAGGCTGCGGTAGAAATCGGTGCGCCGCAGTCTGCGGCGGGAGGCAAAGAGGTCCAGCTGGTCGGCGGCCGGGAGCAAGTTGGAAAGGGTCACTCCCAGAAGCCGCACGCGCACTCTTCTGGTCAGCAGGGGAAGCATCAGTTCCAGGGCGCGCTCGAAAATCTCCTGGTCGCAGGCCGTGCCGGCTGCAAGAGAGGATGAGCGGGTGACTGTTTTGAAATCGGAGTAGCGCAGGCGCAAGGTGACAGTGCTGCCCGCCAGGCGCTTTTTTCGCACCCTGGCTCCCACCTTTTCACAGAGGTGGTAGAGCACGCCCTCGAGGAATTTCCGGTCCACGGTGTCCCGGCTGAAAGTGACCGAATGTCCGGCCGATTTCGGCGCCGGGCGCTCGGCTTCCACTTTCAAGCCTCCCCGGCCCCGGGCCACGCGGTAGAGCCAGTGGCCGGCGGCGCGTCCGAAAACCCGGACCAGAAGAGGCAGCTCCAGCAGTTGGAGCTCGCCCACGGTATGAAGGCCCAGGGCGGCCAGCCGTGCATCCAGGGCCCCGCCCACTCCGGGCACCGCGGACAGTGCCAGTCGGGCCATGAACCGCTGCTCGCATCCGGGCAGCACCTGCAGCAGCCCGGCCGGTTTGGCCGAGGTGGCGGCGATCTTGGCCACCAGTTTATTGGTGGCGATGCCTGCCGAAAGGCTCAGGCCCAGCGTGCCGCGGACCTGGCGCAGGATACGGTCGACCGTGCCGAGCACGGGGCCGTAGCAGCGGTCGAAGCCGGTCAAATCCAGACAGGCCTCGTCTATCGAGCTCATCTCGACCAGCGGAGTCCAGGATTCGAGTATCCGCCGGATGGCCCGGGAGACCTTGAGATAAAGCTCGAAGTTTCCCGGCAGGAATACCGCCTGGGGGCAGAGCTTGCGCGCGGCGGCTACCGGCATGGCCGAATGGATACCATAGCGCCGGGCCTCATAGGAGGCCGCGGAGACCACTCCCCGGGTTCCCTCCACGGCCCCTACCACCACCGGGCGACCGAACAGGGAGGGGTTGCGAGAACGCTCCACCGAGACAAAAAAAGCGTCCACGTCGATATGTACCAGATACCGCTGCAAGATTCCACTTCCTGTGGGTAAACCGAGTTTTCCAGAAGCGTGTTTTTTCAACACGCTGCTAGCTCCCGGCCGGGCGGGAGAAAAACCGAAACGCCCGGCGCCAACGCGAATCTTTCCCCCAGATACGTTCATCCAGAACCACCAGCAGGTACTGACGGCGCCGCCCTTTCTGTATCCTGCCGTAGGCCACCAGCTTGCTTTTCATTACCTTTTCCTTTCTCAAACGTGCCGTTGTTGCGGGAGAAACCGTGCAGACCTTCGGACCATCAAAATCCAATAGGGCACGCCCCCCCACCACTCGTGGCGCATATCGCGCAACCTGTGTGCGCGGATCTTCGGCTGCGCGACAAGGCACAAAATGTGACAGGGCGAGGCATGCCTCGCCCCTACGCTGCGCCGACTTTTCTTGAATAATCCTGCATATATATTTTCACTTTTTCTCAGTGCTTTATTGCATTTTTTCTTCTCTTCTGGCTCCTGTATTCTATCTTTTCCCTCTGTTCCTCTGTACCTTTATCCTTAACTTTTTATGTGTTGTGTTAGAATGCATAAGTAGTTGTAAAAGCGGAAGCCTCCGGTGATATTGATAG
>CAZSTM010000656.1:0-2127 GCA_964609635.1 uncultured Gemmatimonadales bacterium | reverse complement strand
CCGAGGGTTTCACTCTCAAGCAGATGATCGAGGAAATCCAGGCTGCCAACCCGGAAAAAACCCTGGATATGATCAACCTCAACTACGACGAGCTTTATGAAAACGGTATGTCATACCGGGAGATGACCAGCGAAGAGCGCCGAGCCACCAGGCGGCTTTATATTTCGGTGCCGGAGGGTAACGGTATCGGCGGACTTCCTACAGCAGAGCTCCGTCGAGACGGCGGCTATAACCCCACCAAGGCGATCTACAGCAGCGATGTGCTGGTAAACGTGCCCAAGATGAAAACCACCTTAGATGTGGATATCAACTGTACTATGAAAAATTATATCGGCTCGGTTTCCCGCGGGGTCTACGGAGGTAACCGCGGGGGCTCGGTTGGAGTGGACCACACCAACCTCTGGGAGACGGTTTTCAACCTGTTCAGCTTGCGCCCCAGCGATTACGTGCTGGTAGATGCACTCAGCTGCCTGGAAGGCGAGGGCAGCCATCCCTGGAAATTCTATACCGGCTACCTGCGCCGCAATTATCTGATAGCCAGTTGCGATCCCATCACCGCTGAATCGGTTGCTGCTCAGAGTATGGGTTTTCACCCCGGGGACATAGAAATGCTTCGCTGGGCCAGGGCTAAAGGTCTTGGATACTACGAGCCTAACCGTATCCGCATCATGGGAGACAGCCTCAGCTCGGTTACTTTACCCTTCAAAAAGCCCTGCAATGAAGGAGGGACGGGAGAAGACATCTATTATCATGGCCGCGGCTGCACCAGGTGGCTGCTTTGCGGACCGTTCACGGGTAGTGATATTTCTTCTAACCCGGGCGGAGCATACCCTGACGCTCTCAACCCGTTGGAAGGCGACAATTTGTCCGGCAATACCTGGACATCTTATTATTCGCCGGGATCCATAATAGATCTGAAACAGGCTATCGGCCCTGTGGTGGAGAATACCAGGGTTTATGCTTTCAGCAGGATCTACAGCCCCACCGACCGGCAGGGAACACTCCGGGTGGGAGCCACGGAAGGGGTGAAAGTCTGGATCAACGGGCAGCTTGCTCTGGATGAGCCCGAAAACCTGGGTTTCGAACAGAGGAAGTTCGAAGTGGACCTGAGCCTCGCAGCAGGGGATAACCGCATTCTGATGCTGGTGAACAACACCAGCGGGGATTTCGGTTTCAGCTTGGCCTGCATTGATGACGGTTCATCCACGGTGCGTGAGAGCCTGATACCTTATCTCTACGCAAACAACGGCTGGACCGAACTGGGTGAACCGCGCATTTTCACCGAGCAGGAGAAAAAGGATTTCTATGGCGGGCATACCCTGCCCGGAACGTTTTATCACCTGGCCGCAGGTCCGAGTGAAGGCGGCTCCGGCCGGCAGAATAACTGCGATTTAAACGAGGACGGCAGGATAGACATTGCCGATGTGATCTCCCTGATGCTGGTCCTGCGGGATTATCCGGGTGACCTGCGGGGTGATTTCAACCAGGACGGCAGTGCAGACATTACGGATGCGATTGCCCTGGTGCTTGCTCAACGAGATGGTAACTGCCCGGATGCCGGGGTGCTGCTTGCAGCCGCAAGTGAAACAGTAAGGATCGAGGGTCTGACCGCAGAGGAGGTCGCCTACCTGGAAGAGATTATGGCTGACCTCGAGTTGACGGAAGAGGAAAAGGAGGCTTTACACTTGGCCCTCTACGGCGAGGCCGGTACTTCCAGCCTTCCAAAGGCTTTCAGCCTGAACCAGAACGTTCCCAACCCGTTCAATCCCTCCACTACAATCAGCTTTACCGTGGTGGAAGGCTCCTCTTTGCAGGTTACCTTGAAGGTCTATGACATCCGGGGGTCTCTGGTGCGCACCCTGGTCAACGAAGTGCGCAACGCGGGTACCTATAATGTGTTCTGGGACGGTACAGACGAGGTGGGCCGCCGGGTGTCGAGCGGCGTCTATATGTACCGTATGCAGGCGGGGGAGTTCGTGCAGACCCGCAAGATGGTTTTGTTGAAATAGACGGAGTGTATAACACACCCCTAAATCCCCTCTTGATAGAGGGGACTGGAAGGAGATATTCCACTGTAGGGGCAGGTTTAAACCGAAGCGTAGCGAACCGGAGCCATGCAAAGCATGG
>CAZSTM010000655.1:0-2133 GCA_964609635.1 uncultured Gemmatimonadales bacterium | reverse complement strand
AGTTTCTCGGCTGGGCCTACCGGCTGCGCGAGGTGATGACCGGGCTGATCGATCAGCCCGACCCCAATTTCGGCATGGACTATCGCTGGTGCCACTTCTATCCATACCGGGTGGTGCCGGCGGTGGGCGAGGAGTTCCAGATTGAGCTGCGACTGCGGAACCACCTTTTCAGACCCGCCAGGGTGGAGGTCCGGCTGAAGCTTGACAGTGATCTTGCCTGCACCCACCCTGCGAGAAGTTTCACCGTGGAGGCTAAAAAACAGGTGGCGGTGCCGTTCGTGCTAAAAAGACTCGACGGCCCCAAGGCCGAAAGGAAGGTGGTCACCGCGGATATCACTATCAACGGTCGCCGCCTGGGAGAATACGCCGAGGCCTTGGTGGATTGACCGGGGGCATGCCGAAGCAGCGGTTTTCGACCTGGTGTTCGGTGAGCGTACCGACCGGGTTGTTTTAGCTTCCGGCCGAAAAGCCGGAGTCGGTTTCGAGGGAGGGGTTTTCGAAGGTGAAGTCCTCATCCTGCGAAAAGTCGCCGGCGGCGAATTCGAGCCGCTGCTTCACGAGGGGGGCGGGAGGCTCATCATGAAAGACAAGGAAGTAACACTGCAAGATACCAAGTAATTGAACTATTATGAACAATGCCCAAAAAATAGCCTGGCTGGTGTTTATAGCGGTACTGCCCATAAATCTGTTCTTTTATCTGGGAATACAGCATTTGTATCCCGTGGATCTGTTATTTCCAGTGATGTTGATACTGTCAGCCTCCGTGATGTACCGGCAGTTTTCTAAAGTGGTACGCGAAGATTGGCCGGTTTTTTTATATCTTGGAATATTTCTTCTTGTTGCGGCTGTTGCAGCCATGCGTTTCGGGATTTCCAACTCCTCGGCGGTGGCCGCGGCTGCGCAGCTGATGCTGGTTACTCTTTACTTTCTTTTCAGGTGTAGCGTGACCGACAGGAGTTTCCTGGTCAGGATGTTGGCTGTCTGGGTCGCTGTCTCCAGTATAGTCTGCCTGGCAGGTCTGGGTGCGGTGGCTCTGGGCTACTGTGGTTGCCAAACACCTTATGCGCGCTGGTATCCCAACCTGGGTCCGGGAGCCTGGCGCCTGATCGGTACTGTCGGCCACAGCCCGAACAACGCCTTCGGCTACCTGCACGTAGGTTTTTTCCTCTCGCTGGGCCTGTGGCTGTGGACAAGGCAGGGGTCTTCAGCCGGAAACGGGGCCGATTTCTCAGGCCGGAGGATGTTGCCGGCTGCGGTCGGGCTGCACGCAGCCGCACTGCTGCTGACTTATTCCAGGGGCCTACTGGGTTGGCTCCTTGGGTTAATTTTGGTTGCGCCTGTTTTACTTGGGACCAAATACGGCAGACGCTTGTTTTGGGTGAAATTATCTCTCTGGGCGGCACTGATCCTGCTGTTCGCCTACGGTACGGTCTTTTTTACCTACACCACGGATGCGCATTTTGCCCCGAGCCGGGCGGCGGCCGATTCGCTCCGCCTGGTGAAGAAAAATGAACACCTGCGGATATACTCTTTTAAAAACGTACTGCACCTTGAAGATGGAGCGCGCTACCGCCGTTTAATCTGCGGTTTTACCTACCTGCCCTCCATGCACGGCTACCTGCTGAAAGTTTCCGGACATCTTTTTCTGAAACACCCTCTGGCAGGTGTCGGTCCCGGGCGTTTCCCCGTTGCTCTGGACAGCCTGCGCGTCGGAGGAAAGCTCGGCTTGCCGCCCGGACTGCCTCGGTTGAGGCCGCACAGCACGGTTATGGGGGCGCTGGCCGAAGGAGGCGTGCCGGGATTTGCAGGATTATTTATACTGTGGTGGTTTTTTCTGGGGCCGCGTTCCTGGCGGCGGTTGAAGGTTGACCCGATGGGACTTTGCCTTTATGCTTCGCTGGCCGGCTACCTGCTGTTCGCGCTCAATGTCGATGTCATGAATTTCCGCTGGCTTTGGCTGCTGATGGCCATAACTGCGGCCTGGCGGGCCTTGCCGGGGGACGGGCTGAACAGCATTTTTCAGCCGCCTATCAGCCCGAGTAACCACACCACATAACTGCGAACCGTTTCCGACTTGTTCTTCCCGGCCTGGTCATCCAGAGCTTTCGCCACAGAACTGCGGAGTTGTTCGCT
>CAZSTM010000654.1:0-2140 GCA_964609635.1 uncultured Gemmatimonadales bacterium | reverse complement strand
TCAGTCATTTCATCTGTTCAAGTTACCATGCATTTCTAACTTGACAGAGCACTAGAGCGAAAGCGGCACGGTAAGCTTTACAAAAAAAGTGCGCTGTCTCTCGCGGGTCGGGAGCGGGAGTAGTTCATCCTCGGCATCGAAGCGATCGGCGGTATAGGCCAGGTACAGGGCGCCGAATGGCGGCGCGAAGCGCCAGCCGAAAAGGCCATATACATAGAAGCGGTCGTTCCGGGTGCTGTACTGACTGATCAGGCGCAGCCAGAGATCGGGAGTGAAATTGTAGTCGGTGGTCAGAAAATGGATTTTAGTGCTGCGGCTATCCGGGTCCGGCGAAAGTGAAAAATATGTGAACTCATAGGAGAAGGCCAGTTTGCGATTCGGTTTCAGATTGCCCCTTAACCTGATTCTATGAAAGTCTGAATCGAAGTTTTTTCCCCACACATGCAGCAGCCCGTAGCTGTTCCAGGACTGCTGGTTGTAACCCGCCTCCCATAGTTGATTATGGTTCCGGTATCGCTTCTCGAAAAGCTCGGTGTGATAGTTTTTGGCAAAACCCACCAGCCATTTATCGAGGAAAGTCACTCCCACCCATCCACCGGTATCTACATTGCGCAGTGCTCCTGAGTGACTCCAGAAAACGTTGCTGTGGAAATTGGTGCTGATTTTTTCGATCCCGTGTTTTCTGATCCACAATGAATGTCCTCCACCTGCATTCACCATGCGACGGTCGTCATCCTGGATGAAACCGACCGGATTGACATTGTTCCGGAACCCGGGATCGATATTGATGAAACTGAGGTTATAGTTATAGAGCTGGGCCTGGCGGCTGAACTGGGCGTAATAGGCGCTTTTAAATTCCCCTTCGGAAGAGAAGCTTCCCACATACTGGGAGGCCAGCCTGTAGCCTTGGCCGAAATTGATTGTGGCGTCGGTGCTCAGGACCCGGTTGAACCCGCTGCTGTCCACTGCGAAACTACTGTCAACGCCCGCTTCAGTGCTCAGCACCCGGTTAAACTCGCCGCTGAAATTCCTGTCAACGGCCAGAAACCCGATGTTCGAGGAGCCGAATACATCCCGCTGCAGCCTGAAAACAGAGGTTTGGGAGGAGGGGTTCCCGCCTGCGGTGCGCTCGTGCGCCGAAAGCACGGAAAAGTTATACCTGTCCAGGCGTCCGTTGCTCTTTAAACCGTAGTCGATGTCTCCGACCCGGCGCGAGTGGAACACATTGAATTGCGTACTGAAAAGCTCCGCCCCCTCCAGGAAATAAAGCCTTTTTTCAGGGTAGAAAGTCTCATAGCGAGTGAGATTGATCACCTCGAGATCGGCCTCTACCGTGGCGAAGTCCGGGTTATAGGTAAGGTTCCCATTGACCGTAGCGCCGAGGTTGAACCGCATGTCGGCGCCGGCGATCGCCTGGGTTCGTCCCGAGGAGTAGATAGTCCGGCGGTCGGATGACGGAGTATTGGTGTTCAGGGATACCAGGTAAGGATATAATGCGGCGGAAAACTTCTTCCTGAACTCTCCCAGGCCCACTAGGTCGCCGGAGCGGGAGATACGCCAGGCGGCATCTCTCTCGGTCCAGAAACTGGTTTCAAAGAATTCGGGGTAGTTGCGGCGGAAATTGATCCCCCAGATATTGCCCTTGCCTTCCGGGAAGCGAATCTCGTTTACCGGGATAGCCATCTCGGCCGTCCAACCCAGGGAATCCTCGCGTGATTTCACCTGCCAGATACAGTCCCAGTTCTTGTCGTTCGAGCGGCCGTCCTCGCCTATGCGCCCGTCAACCTGGGTGCCCAGAGAGTTGGTACTGAAATAGTAGCAATCACGCCGGGTATGGAACGAATCCAGGTAGAGGGTGACGGCGTTGTCCTGATCCATATTGCCGTCGCGGCGGGTTATCTTTGAATTCACTGAATTTTCTTTGGGATTGAAGCAGCGGAAAGCGGCATAGATATGGGTATCATCATATGCAACCGCAATGCGGGTCTGCGCGCGAGCCGGCTCGCCGGGTGAGGGCTTGAGCTGGATAAAATCTCCCTGCCATTGAGCCGCCTGCCAGAAAGGCTCATCGGGAACGCCGTCTATCACGGGCGCTTTTTCGGCCCGGACCGCTTTGATTACGCGCCTTGGTGCAAGGCTG
>CAZSTM010000653.1:0-2144 GCA_964609635.1 uncultured Gemmatimonadales bacterium | reverse complement strand
GCGATCTGCTGATGTGGCAGCGGCAGCTCGAGTTCGAGCGCATCGGCGCGCCTTTAGACAACTACTACGTGCGCGACCTGGGCCATCGGGACATGCCGGATTACAAGCTCTATATCTTTGTCAATGCTTTCTGTCTGGATGACCGGGAGCGCAGGCTGATCAAGGAAAAAATCATCGACAAGCAAGCCGCCGCTTTGTGGCTCTATGCCCCGGGACTGATCAATCCGGACCGCCGGCCGAAACTCAGCCTGGCCCACATGAAAGAACTCACCGGCTTCGAGTTCGCTTTTCGCACCGGGGGTTTCTACCCGCGCATCGTGATCGATGACCCCCGCCATCCATTGACTGCGCAACTGCCGCGAGACCGCTGGTTCGGTCAGCCCGACAGGCCGATCTACGGCAGCTTCGAGAACCGCCGTGAACACCAGCTTTTCGAGCTTACCCCATCGCTGGTCGACCCGCTGTTCTTCCTGACCGACAGCTCTCAGGTGGCCGGAGGCTATTTCTTTGCAGAGGGGCTGGAAGATGGACTCGGAGCCCTCGGCGAGACCGGGAGGCCCGGATACCGCTCGATGTATGTCGGCGCCAAGTACGTGCAAAGCTCGATCTTACGGGCGGCCGCGGACCGGGCAGGGGTGCATGTCTACTCCAGGAGCGATGACGTGTTCTACGCCGATGCCAATTTCGCGGTGATCCACGCACGCACCGGCGGCACCAAGCGCCTGAGCTTCCGGGAGCCCGTGGACTGCTACGAGGTATTCGAAAACAGGTTCTACGGTAAAAAGGTCAGGGAGCTGGTTTTTCAGATGACTTTCGGAGAGACCAAGGTGTTCTGCCTGAAAGGCAAGATCTGACAGGGAGGAGCCAGCGCAGTATTAACAAGGTTTGAACCCAGGGGTGGCAGCCCTTTAGCCTGCAGTCTATAGCCTGCAGCCTGAATTGCAAAAAAGACTCAACCATGTAAATCAAACTTGAACTTGCACTAGAAAAGGTCATCCAGGTTTTTCTGGATTTCGAGCAGCTTGTATTCCTTGCGCGCCTTGTGGCGAAGGGCCTCGGCCACCCGCGCGCGCTGTTCCGGGGTGAAACCGTTGACTTCCATGGAATTGCACAGGAAGGCCAATCCCTCGGTGAACTTAGCCAGAGAAGTTTTCGCCGACAGGCGCTCGAGGTAGCGCGCGGTCATCTCGGGGCTGATTACCAGTTCTACAAATGCAGTAATTTCTTTGAAAGAGAGCTTCCGGCTCAGCAGTTCGAACAGCGCGCCCGCCATTGCATCCGGATGCCTGGGTGCAAGATGGTAGTTCACCGACCCGACCCCGGAGCGGCCGGCTTTATGCCTGCCTGGAGCGCCGGTTTTCGAGCCTTTCACACCGCGCCCCATTCGTGGCAGCCAGGCCAGGGCTGCCGCCATCAGGATAATGGCGATGATCAGTACTATCAGCCAGGTTTCCAAAATCCCCGATCCGCTTGGAGGTGATAGCGAACGAAAAGTTTGATTGAAGCCGGTGAATAATAATGCAAAATCCGTGCTAGGACAAAACTCGAGTAAGCCCCGGGAAACAGACCGAGCTGCCATCAGTTAAAAGAGAGCGGCGGTAAGTTTTTTCACTGGGCCCGGCCAGGTTTTTCCGCCCGGTTGCGCCTGGGATTGAATTTTATCCTGACGGTATGAGTTAATCAGCCGGTGAAATACCAGTTCACCGCTCCCTTAATCTAAAGTGAAGTGTGAATCAAAAAAAATCAAGTGCAGGAGGGTTTTAGGATTATGGAACAAGGGAAAAAGCCGCAGCGGGTAATCATGATAGGAGCGCACCCGGATGACTGCGAGCATTATGCAGGCGGCACCGCCGCACTCTGGGCGGACCGGGGAGCCGCAGTCCAGCTGGTCAGCCTGACCAACGGCGATGCCGGCCACCATGAGAAAGGCGGGGGAACCCTGGCCAGGATAAGGAATGCGGAATGCGCCCGCTCGGCGGAAATCCTGGGGGGCAGCTCCCTGGTGATGGATTTTCACGATGGAGAGCTGGAGCCCACCCTCGAAGTCCGCAAGGCTGTGGTCCGGGCCATCCGCAACTGGCAGGCGGACATCGTGATCAGCCACCGGCCCTACGACTACCACCCGGACCACCGCTACACCTCCC
>CAZSTM010000652.1:0-2146 GCA_964609635.1 uncultured Gemmatimonadales bacterium | reverse complement strand
CGATCGTACCTACATTCACATGTGGCTTGGTCCGCTCAAACTTCTTCTTAGCCATTGGACTTACTCCTGATTAATTAGGTAAAACTGATGTAACTTCTACCTTGTATGAATTCTTAAGCTGTGCCTCTGATGCCTGCCAATATCTCCCCGGTGCGTTCCTTTTTCACCTGAGCGTAGTGCGAAAACTGCATGGAGAATACCGCTCTTCCCTGGGTAAGGGACCTTAAGGCGGTGGCATAGCCGAACATCCGGGCCAGTGGTACAGAGGCTCCAATCAATTGTGCTTCTTTCTTCTGGTGAATGCCTCCGATCTTGGCCTGACGTGCGGCCAGATCGTTCATGACATCGCCGAGATATTCGCCGGGCACCGTAATTTCCACATCGAAAACCGGTTCGAGCAGCATAACACCGGCTTTTTTGACCGCATCCCTGACCGCCATCGAACCGGCGATTTTAAAAGTCAGATCGTTGGAATCGACCTCGTGGTAGGAACCATCGACCAGCGTGGCTTTCAGGTCTACCAGGGGATAACCGGCCTCACCGCCGGAACTCAGGGCTTCCTTGATGCCCTTTTCGACCGGCTGAATAAATTCCCTGGGGATTTTGCCTCCGACCACCTTGTTCTCGAAAACAAACCCCTTGCCCCTAGCCAGCGGCTCGAACTCGACCTTGATATGGGCGTACTGCCCATGGCCGCCGGTCTGACGTACAAACTTGGTTTCAATGGTAACGGGCTCTATCAGGGCCTCGCGATAGGCCACCTGGGGAGCGCCGACATTGGCCGTTACCTTGAACTCCCTGAGCATCCGGTCGACCAGGACTTCCAGGTGGAGCTCGCCCATGCCGGAAATCAGTGTCTGGCCGGTTTCCGAATCCACCCTTACCTGGAAGGTGGGGTCTTCCTCGGAGAGTTTTTCCAAAGCGCCGGAGAGCTTATCCTGATCGGCTTTGGTTTTTGGTTCTATAGCCACCGAGATTACCGGTTCCGGAAAAACCATTTTCTCCAGTACGATAGGATGAGATTTATCGCACAAAGTATCACCGGTGCGGGTGGATTTAAGCCCTACCACTGCGGCGATATCGCCGCAGTAGAGGCAGTCGCGTTCCTCCCGTTTGTTGGCGTGCATCTGGAGAATCCGGCTGATCCTTTCCTGGTGGTCGTTGTTACTGTTGTAGATATATGAACCTGCTTTAAGCTTACCGGAATAGGAGCGGATAAAGGTGAGGCGGCCGACATAGGGGTCGGTCATGATCTTGAAGGCCAGTGCGCTGAACGGTTGATCATCGGCGACCAGGCGCTCGACCAGCTCGTCTTCTTCCGCACCCGGCAAATGCCCCAGCACCGGAGGTACATTTAACGGGGAGGGCAGGTAGCTCACGATTGCATCCAGCAGCCGCTGGACACCCTTGTTCTTGAAAGCGCTGCCGCAGAGAACCGGAACGATCTGTACTTTCAGTGTTCCCTTGCGGATGGCGTTGATAATCAACTGCGGATCGTCAACATCACCGTCATCTAAATATTTGGCCATAAGATCGTCATCGAAATCGGCGAGGATTTCGATCATTTCGTGGCGCATATGTTCGGCTTTTTCGACCAGATCCTTGGGTATTTCGACTTCCTCGAACACGGCGCCGAGGCTGCTTTCCTGGTAAATCACCCCTTTCATCATCACCAGGTCCACCAGGCCGGTGAACATTTCACCGGAGCCGAAAGGAATCTGCAGCGGCAGAGGATTGGCTCCCAGGCGTTTTTTGATCATCTCGACGGCCTTAAAGAAATCGGCGCCGATACGGTCCATTTTATTGATGAAAGCGATCCTGGGTACCGCATAGCGGTCGGCCTGGCGCCAGACTGTCTCGGACTGGGGTTCGACCCCGCCCACGGCGCAAAAGACCGCCACTGCTCCGTCGAGCACCCTTAAGCTTCGCTCCACCTCCACCGTAAAATCCACGTGGCCGGGGGTATCGATGATGTTGACTCGATGGTCCTTCCAGAAACAGGTGGTAGCGGCGGAAGTAATGGTTATGCCGCGTTCTTTCTCCTGCTCCATCCAGTCCATGGTAGCCGCACCGTCGTGGACCTCGCCGATCCGGTGCACTTTACCGGTATAAAAAAGGATCCGCTCGGTAATCGTAGTTTTACCGG
>CAZSTM010000651.1:0-2156 GCA_964609635.1 uncultured Gemmatimonadales bacterium | reverse complement strand
TGCTGCCCAAAGACCAGCAGATCCCCTCCGCGGTGTTCAAAATCGAGGCCGACGACGGACGTGGCGGGACCGACCAAAGAGTGATCGCCTTCAAAATCATCCGGCAGCAAGAGGCCCCCATGCCCCAGGTCCCGGCCGGTGACAGCACCAACGTTACCTTCCCGGGCATGGGTCTGCAGGCGTGGGTGTTTAACCAGGGAGGTGCTAATATCGGTGGTGGAGCCGGTGATAATTTCAACGGAACTGAGATATCCGGCTCGCTGACCGATACCTCAGCCGGAGGACAGGCTTCGCTGGCTGCCGGCTCCTGGCAGCTTGAGGATAAATACCCTCACCTGAGGAAGTCCAAGGACCGGGTTGCCGTGCTTCCTTTCCTGAGCGGGGATGGCGACGAGGCCGGTGATTTCTACAGTATCCGGCGGGGCTGGGGCCTCGACTTGTCCGCCGATCTGCAGGCGAACCTGGAAAATCTGCAGTTCGAGATCACCCTGACTTACGAGGACCGGGACATCCCGGCCAGTGATATCCCGGAGTTCACCGAGGAGGCGATCTCGGTATTCGGCCTGAATGGCGAGGGCAACTTCGTCCACCTGCCTACTGTGCTGGATACGGAGAATAACACGGCCACCGCCCAGGCGGACCTGACCCTGTACACCGACTACACTCTCGGTGTAATCCTCGACCTGATAGCCCCGGTGATCTCCGGTACCACGCAGTTGGAGAGCACTGCCGACGAGCTGGGTCCTTACACGGTCACTACCACAATCGTGGATAACGTGCTGGTGAGCACGGCCAAACTTTACTACGCAGTGGAGGGTCAATCGTTCCAGTCCGTGAATATGTCACCGTCCCTGGACATGATCAACGTCTACACCGCCGATATCCCCGGCCAGGTCGAAGGGAAGAATATCCTCTACTACATCGAAGCCGGTGATTCCCTGCACACGGTCATCGATCCGGCGGGTGCCCCGACAACCACCTACCGCTTCTCCGTGCTCTACGACGGTGTAGTGGCAGTCAAGCCGGGAGATGTCAACGCCAGCGGCAGCGTGGATATCTTCGATTTACTTGAAATGCTCAGTGTGCTCAGCGGCGATACCCCGGCCTCCGGTGGAGCCGATGCCAATGGAGACGGATCGGTGAACATTTTCGATCTGCTGGCCTTGCTGAGCATACTGGCCGAATAACCACCGGCCGATAACGGCAAAAAGGGATGGCGATTTTATTTACCGCCATCCCTTTTTTTTGGGTATCAATCTATCGAAAGGCTGTCGTAACTTACAGCTTCACTGCCGATACACCGTCCTCGGCGTGGGTGACATAAAACTCCGGAGTTATCCCGGTACTCCTGCTGTAAAGACTGCCGACCTGCTGCTTGAACTCCTCCACCCGGTTGCGCATCACCAAGCTGATCGTGCATCCACCGAATCCTGCGCCGGTCATCCGCGAGCCGAGAACACCCGGTACGTTACGGGCCAGATCAACCAGCAGGTCGAGCTCCTCGCAACTGACCTCGAAATCGCTCCTACAACTTTCGTGGCTGCGGTTCATCAGCTTCCCGAACAGAACCATATCCGGTTTTCGCAGTGCCTCCACTGCGCGCTCGACTCTGGTGTTCTCGGTAACAACATGCCGGCAGCGTCTGAAAATCAACGGGTCCATTTTCTCCCGGCTGACCTGAAGCAGATCCTCACTCACATCCCTCAAAGAGCGCAACGATTTGTTGAGCGAATTGAAAAAAAGCCTGCCGCGTTCGCACTGCTTCTGGCGCTCGTGGTAGGCGGTGGAGGCGAGACTACGCTTGACACCGCTGTAAACGACGACGAACACCACATCATCGCTGGGTATGGGAACCAACTCGTACTTCAGGCTCCGGCAATCGAGATACAATCCGTGATGCCTGCGGCCCATGCGGATAATGAACTGGTCCATTATACCGCAGCCAACCCCGACAAACTGGTTCTCGGCCCGCCGGCAAAGTTTGATCTGTTTCTCTGGATCAATGGGCGCATAACCAAAAAGCTGGGCACAGGCCTCACTCACTGCCATTTCGAACGCCGCCGAGCTGCTCAGCCCGCTCCCGATGGGCAGGTTTCCTCCGACCAAGGCATTGAAGCCTTTCACCTGGTAACCGGCTTTTTTCAGCTCATAGACAA
>CAZSTM010000650.1:0-2159 GCA_964609635.1 uncultured Gemmatimonadales bacterium | reverse complement strand
GCCCCTGGAATCGCAGTGTGCTGATGCCGGGGATCGAGGTCCATGCAAACATTATTGATACCATTCTCAATGATGATGCCATAAGGGAAATAAAGGCCTTTTCTTTTTACGGGCTGCCTTTTGTGGCCGGTGCTTTATTACTCTGTTTTTTGTTCTCAAGGATAGCTTTCGGTTGGGGAATCACCGTTAGTTCCGTTCTTATAATCCTGCTAATGGTCATCTGGAAGGAACTCTTCGCCGCAGATACATTTCTCAACATATCCGCTCCGCTGGCGCTGCTGGTTTTTGCGCCTCTTTCTGTTTATAGTTACCGTTTTCTGGTGGAAGGCAGGGACAAGCGAAGGCTGCGCAGCATTTTTCGCAGTTATGTCAATGATCAGGTGCTGGACGATCTCGTTAAAAAAGAGGATTTTACAGCATTTAGTGTCCAGCGTAAACATGTGGCTTTGATGTTTACGGATGTGAGGAATTTTACCACCTTATCGGAAAAGCTCGATCCGGAGGTGGTGGCAGGCTTGCTTAATGAGTATATGACCGAGATGTGTAAAGCTATCTTTGAGTATAAAGGCACAGTGAACAAATTTATCGGTGATGGAATTATGGCAATCTGGGGGGCGCCTGCAGAAGATACACAAGCCTGCCTGAATGCGGTCAAGGCGGGGCTCAGGATGCTCGAGCGCCTGGAGGAGCTGAACAAACGCTGGAAGCCGTTCAATCACCCCCATTTCGACATCGGAGTAGGCATCCATTACGCCAAGGTGGCGGTGGGCTATCTGGGGCACCCGGACCGTATGGAATACACCGCTCTCGGGGATGGAGTAAATACCGCCAGCCGGGTGGAAGGAGTCAACAAGACTTTGAAAACCCATATCCTGATTACCCAAGCTGTCTGCAATATAATCAAAGACGATGTTAATTTGGGAATCTCCCAGCAGGTTCCCGTAAAAGGGAGGCAGGATGTCATGGTTTATGAAATAACCGGTTTGAAAGGAGGCCTGAAATGAGAACTTTTATACTTTCTCTGGTGCTTTACTGTTTGCTTGCCACCTTGCTGTGGTCCGGGACGGCAATTGCTGATGAGACCTCCGCTGCCGGCAAGATAACTTTTGTCAAAGGCGAAGTTATGGCCGGGCCGTCCGATGCGCTCAAACCCGCCAAACCGGGAGAGGCTGTTGCCTTGAATGATATCGTTGCCACCGGGTCCGGCGCAAAAGTAAAGATACTTCTCGAACAGAGCAAAATGCTGGTTACTATTCTGGCGGACACAAAAGTCCGGATTACAGGCGAAGGAGTTGAACTGGTTGCCGGCTCGGAGGGTAACATCAAAAAGAAGCAGCTGGGTGTTCTCAAACTCAATCCCCAACTAACTGAAAAAAGCAGTCAATTGGGTGGCTCTTTTGCCATGAGATCATCCGAACTGGTTTTAAAAACACTGAATTTAGATGATACATTCATTCGGGAGACCCGGCCCACTTTCCGCTGGGAATGCAGCAAGGAAGGAAGCTTCGTAATCACTCTGTTCCAAGGGGCGAGTGATGGAACCAAAAGTAAGCTGTGGGAACGCCAGACAATCGGAGACAACCTGCCTTTCCCGGAAAATGAACCGGCACTGGAACACGGTGGGAATTATTACTGGGAAATATTTGAGCTGACCTCAGGAGAATCCTCCGTAGTTTCTTCGCAATTCTATGTGTTGAGCGACAAGGAGATTGAAAAGCTTGAACAAGAGCTTAGAAAATTGAAAACATCTATAGAAATCGAGGAGGAGGATAATCTTACCGGCGGTTACCTGAGAATGGACTTGCTGAACAAGTACTATCTTAAAGATGAAGCCGAGCAATTGCGCCAGGAGCTGGAAGGGCAGTCTGAAGAATAGCGAGAAAAGTGATTGGGAGATCGGGACTCATTATCCTGGAACCAAAGGCCACACACTGAATATGTGTTGTGGCCTTTTTTATATTGGTGCGCCGGTGGAAAGATCTTTGGTGATATCCAATTCTCACTTTGAGCAAGAGTGATCTTCCCGCTCTCACCAGTTGCTTGAATGCCCCCTTAATTCTTTGTACGCCGCACTTTTCAACTGTCGTTTATTTTGAACAGTTCTTAGCCCGGATTATTCATGTAAAATAAAATAAGGTCTTGTTTTCCCGGCCTTCTGA
>CAZSTM010000649.1:0-2163 GCA_964609635.1 uncultured Gemmatimonadales bacterium | reverse complement strand
ATCGCCACGGTTGCCACCAGCGAGGACGGAAAATACATCCTGATGGGCGAGGAGGAATCCCAGAGCCAGTTGATGGTTTTCCCGGTCCGCTGACCCGAGAGTAAAGATTGTGACAAAGCGCCCCGGCTTTACAAGCCGGGGCGCTTTTTTATGGCCACAGTTACCTGAACCGAGCACGTTGGCTCAAGTATCTTCGGGCTCGCCGCCGCAGACTGCGCCGGAGGTCGCCGTAAAGAATTGTCTGCGAGATCTACGATTTCCGGAATCACCGGTCGGCACAGATAAAAAAACCCCCGGCAAGTTTGACTTGCCGGGGGTCAATTCGTGGTGCTACCGGGTCCTCTTACTCCTCAACGATCTTAACATTCGCGGATTGTAAGCCTTTCGGGCCCTCTACGATATCAAATTCCACTTCCTGATTCTCGTGGAGGGTTTTGAACCCTTCTGACTCAATAGCGGAATAATGGACGAAAACATCGTCTCCATCTTCCTGTTCAATGAAACCGAAACCCCTGGAATCATTGAACCATTTTACTTTTCCCCGCGCCATGCTGCTAAACTCCTTTGGCGAAGTTAAAAAAAACACCGACCACTGGTAATGCCGCCGTGGCCTAAAAAAAACGACAGGAGAAGACAAGCTCCCCTGCCTTAACAAATTATATTAACATAATTTCCTTATTTTTGCAAGCAAAATCTTTATCAGGAAAAGGTTTGCTCCAAATCCCGGTCGGGCCCGGCGCCGTTTTCGGAGCTGGATTCCATTGGGGGCCGGCAACCGGATGACCGTTTCCACCTCCGGTAAATAAGCGGGATGTCATTGTTTGCCTGGCTGCCCGCCGGTATTTTCATAGTAGCCTATCACTTTATATCCGCAGCCGTTGCCTAGGATATCAGGTTTTCCATCCTGGTTGACATCCGCTACCTGAAGCTGGTGGCTGGGATAAGAATCAGGCGCGATATTTATTTTTGTCCAGGCAGGAGGATTTCCGCCCAGGTTAAGGTAGAGATATACATTGTGTACCTCCTGATCCCAGCCTGGTTCTCCCGGAGCCTCTCCAAAAAACAACTCGGCCGCAATTATCTCAATGCTTCCGTCACCGTCGAGATCCAAAGCTTGTAAACCTTCAGGATGGTTGACAGTGCTGTCGATTGCATAAGTTGTCCATTCACTCGATGTCGGATCGCCCGGATTGGCGAGCCAGAAGACACCCTTACCGTGATGGCCCGCGGAGATAACCAGGTCCGGGTCGCCGTCCCCATCCAGATCACGGGCCAGGGAATTGGAGACGCCGTAAATATCCACGATCTCGTGCCACTTCCAGGGGCCTGACCCGGGATCGTCCGGCGCTTCGAACCATCCGTTGCTGAAGGCGAGGTCAGGGTTCCCGTCCCGGTCCAGATCAGCCACATCCAGGCCGGCATGGTTATTGTCGGGACAGGGTTTGTCCTCTGCAATCGCGTGCCGGAGCCAAAGTTCGCACGGGTCGGCGGCGGGCCTGTACCAGAATATTTTCACCGGTGCATCCCAGTAGCCCGCTTTGGTAAGGCAGAAGACAAATTCCTCTACTTTGCCGTCCCCGTCCAGGTCGGCAAGTATTACATCGTGGGTAAAATAATCTTTTATTTCATCATCCAGTGCATGGAAAGTCCAACCGGCGGTGCGTAAGCGGCCACCGGGATTTTCCCACCATCCCGGGTCGGTCTTGTACCTGGCGGCGACTAGGTCCAGGTCTGAATCGCCATCGACATCGTAGAGTACGCCGCCGTTGCTGCCGATCTCTCCGGTGCCGTCCAGGCTTCCGTGGCGCCGCCAGCCGCGCGCACTGCCGTCGTTCTCGTATATAAACAGGGCTTTCCCGCCCCCGGCTACCAGATCGATGTCGCCGTCATTGTCCATATCGCCGGCCCGCACCCAGCCCGGCTTACCGTTGCCGCCGTAGTTCAGCTCCGGATAAAAACGCTCGAACGAGATGTTCTCCCCGGCAAAGAGTGCGGAAAAAACAGCGGATATAGTCCAGAGTGCAGAATAATACAAGACCAGGTAACCGTGAGGTTTCCTTGCACCGGACTTCCGGTGAATAGACTTGAGCAATGCTTTCATGGTTTTTTCAGCCCCTGGGCGGCCGCGCCGATACGGGCGGCGCCCTCGCCGAGCAGCTCGTC
>CAZSTM010000648.1:0-2173 GCA_964609635.1 uncultured Gemmatimonadales bacterium | reverse complement strand
GGGCGAGGCATGCCTCGCCGATGTTCGGGCGACCGATCGGTCGCCCCTACGGTCTGGTTCAGCGTGTCTGGAAAAAATACGTAATCGAACTTTTGAACTATAGCACTAAGGCATTATAGCTAAAGAAAGAACTCGAGCGCCTCTATCGAGGTATAATTATCGAGATATGGAAATTTATTCAAAACCTCCGGGCTTTGTCAATGAAACTCATCCCGAACCCGGATGCAGTGCCATGCATTGAACTTGCGGATTACTGGAGTTATAATTTAAAGGCGCTAATTTTCAGGGAAAAATGTCCTTTTCATTGCACAGATCTTTTCCCGGTGGTTCGGGTTCGGTTACCGCCTGGTGCGTGATACTGCTTTTTGTTTTCCGGCAGGGTGCATTTTCATCTCCTGCGGCCGGTGTGTCTGATTCGCTGTACCGCCTGGCACTGGAGAGCATTTCGGCCCGGCGGGTGACAGAAGCTTTCACCCTGCTGGACAGTGTCCTGGCACTCGACCCGGATCACGGGCCTTCGATGATCGCCCGTGGAAGGCTGAATCTTAAGCTGGGCAGGCTAAGGCGCGCCCGGGAGGATTTCAGCAGGGCCGGTTTTCACAAAGACGACTCCACCAGGAGTGCCGGCTTCCTGGGACGGGGCGATGTCTTTCGTCAAATGACTCATCGAAACCTCCAGGCGGCTGCGGAGTACCGTAAGGCCTTGAGAGCCGATGCCGGCAACCTGGAAGCACTCTATGCCCTGGCCCGGACAGGATTCGCGCTTGAGGAAACCCAGGGCTACCGTATGGCCTCCGGAGCCCTGACCAGGCTGGTGGTCATCGACCCGCTTTACCGCGATGCCTACAGGCTGTGGCGTGATAAAATATTCGACCATACCGAGGAAGAAATTCGCGCGGTGGGCCGGAGCTTGGACCGCTGCCTGGCCGAGCACCCGGATACCGCAGGCTGGCGTCTGGACCTGGCCGCAGACTGTTTCGAGCTGGACCGGGCCGACAGCGCCATGGTCAGGCTGGCCGAACTCGAAAGGACCGCCCCGGGCTATAAGCCCGGGGCGAGGTACCTGCTTCGGGCGCGCTGCCGTCTGGAGTTGGGTGATACTGCAAGGTTCGAGTCCGATTATGCCCGGGCCCTGGAGGAGGCGCAGCGCTCGGGAGATTACCGCGAACTGCTCCGCCAGGCCGAGCCGATATTTACTCCCGAGGAGAGCGAAAAGTGGGTCGCGCTCGACTCCGCCCGCCAGATGGCGGAGTTTTTTCGCACATTCTGGGCCGAGCGCGACCCGGACCCTCTGAGCCGGCATAACGAGCGGCTGGTTGTCCACTATCTCCGCTTACGGGAAGCTGAAAAAAGGTATTTCCTCTTCAATCCCCACAGCCGCTTTCAGACCTCGCGCACCTACAACCGGCTGCTTTCACCGTTCTCGTTCTTTTTCGATTATGATCCGGGCCTTTTCTGGGACCGCTGCCGCTCACTGACCCTGGATCACAGGGGTCTGCTGTTTCTGCGCCACGGACCACCCGACCGGGTGACCCGCCAGGTGACCTGGTCCAACCCGATGGAAATCTGGTACTATGGATCGGTACACTTCCTCTTCGAGAGAAAAAGCGGTGCCGGTGATTTCATCTATACCCCGGGAATAGGCAGAGGCCAGGGGGATATCAACCAGGCCATGAGGACCGAGTCTTTCGAGGACCCGGTGCCGAGTCTTGGCAGGGATTACTACGTGACGGATTTCCTGGCTCCTGACAACAAGACTCTCGAAGTCGAATTCTACCAGTCGTCACCCGTGGAAGTACCCCCTGGGAGTGAAAATCCCCAGGCATCGGTGGCGATTTTCGACAGCACCTGGCTTGAGTTGACACGTCATGAAAAGCAGGCCGACGCCGACGGCGACGGCTGGATCGCCGTGCACCAGCTCACCTCCAGGCCCGGCAGATACAACTACGTTATCCGGATGCTGGCTCCGGGGCGACGGGCGGTGGATCGGGGGCTCCTGGTGCTGGACCCTTATCCTGCGGGCAGGATCGCACTGAGCGGTATCATCCTGGGAGCACGGCTGCCGGAGACCGGCCGGGGTTCGCACAGACGGTACAATGTGGAGCTTATGCCCAGACCGTCCCGCAAGTTTCGCCCCGGGGAGAGTATTCAGGTGTACCTGGAAGTCTATGGA
>CAZSTM010000647.1:0-2177 GCA_964609635.1 uncultured Gemmatimonadales bacterium | reverse complement strand
GGTCAGGTTCTGGTTGTCGAACACCTTGGCCGCGATCCACTGGGCATCGTAAGCCACTCCCAGCGAGCGGGTGCCTCCGACCATGATCCCCATGACTCCGGTGCCGTGCGAGGGCGTGTTGCGCTCGTCATCGAACGGAAAAGTGCTCCCGTCTATGGGGTCGAACCAGCTCTCGGCCGCCGTTCCACCACCATGCCCTCGCCACTTGCCGGTAAGCAGCGGATGATTGCCGTCCACACCCGAGCCGATGGAGCATACCAGGATGCCCTTGCCGGTCAGGCCGCGCTCCCAGAGTGATTCGAGGCCCAGGAAACGGATGGAGTAAGATTTCCGGCGCAGGGAATCTTCGGGCAGGTAATAGAAATATTCGCTCGAGCGTTCCACCGGGTCTCTGCGGAGGTGAATCCGGTCATGGGCCATCCATTCCACTTCCTCCAGTTGGGATAGCCTGGCGACAAAGCCCACCCGGCCGGTCACGGCGATGCTGTTGTTTATCCAGAAGGCTTTGTAACTGAACACCTCTCCGGCTTCTCCGGCCTCGGCCAGGATCGCCAGCACAGGTTCCTGGGTCTCGCGGGCTGTCTGCAAAAGAGCCCCGACAACCCGGCGGTGACGCTCTTTCTTGTGCGCGGCGGCCAGGGTGAGGCTTTGATCCAGGGCGAAGATATCGAGATCATCCCTGAGATAGACCAGAACCGAGATGGTATCCGCGGGATTTTGAGTGCTGAGCGCCTGGCTCAGACGTTCGGTCATCCGGCCCTGCGCCGGTTCAAAAGCGGCCGTTTCGGCGGCCGATCTCGACAGCAGGATGAACAGCAGAAGCGGTATAAAAAGATTACGCACTTGGTATATGGCTCCATTCAGGTTATGGCCGTGATTTGTTTCGCGCAAAGATAACCGGGCAGTTTGCAAAAATCAAGCCGCAAGCCACGGTCGGGTTCAATGTCACAATCACTCCAACACGCCGGAGCTTGTGCCGGGTAGAATATTATCCACAGATTGAGCAGTTTAGCTAATCTAAAGAACCGTCAGCCGGGCAAATAGTTGAACGGTTGATTTAACCTCGGGTTTAGATAGAAAAACCTCGATCAGAACCGAAGAACCATACGCTGTAGCGCTCACCCCTGCGATTCAGATTCAAAGCTTATTACCCCTTTTGGTATTCTGACTCCTGAGTTCTGACTCCTGACTACTGTATTTTTGAATAGAATATCAGCTTTTGACAGAACCGCGGGGGAGTTGTAAATTTAGGGGGGCGACAAGGTGTATTTTTCCGGCCGTATTCCTGAGGTTACGCTTAACTTTTGAAAGAAGGCGGGTTATTCAGAACTGTTTTTCTTTACCCCGGTCGCCGGTCCGAGTTCCGCTGATTTGCAGTTCGATCGGCTGCGGGGACATCGGCGTTACCCATGTTTAATATGCTCGATCTGTGGTTAATAACAGGGAGTGGCTATGGAATACACCGTAGGCAAGACCAGGATTGTACTGGTCAAGGAAAATATCGTTACCCTTGAAAAGGATGCGATTGTCAATGCGGCCAACAACCGTCTGGTAATGGGCGGGGGAGTGGCCGGTGCGATTCGGCGGGCCGGGGGAGAGTCCATCCAGGCCGAATGCGACCGGATCGGCGGCACCCCGGTGGGCACTGCGGTGATAACCGGCGCGGGTAAGCTGCCTGCCTCGCACGTGATCCACGCCGTGGGCCCGCGCGCGGGCGAGGGCGATGAGGAGAAAAAGCTGGCCGGGGCCACCCGCTGCAGCCTGGAGGTGGCCGAGGGCAACGGGCTTAAATCTGTCGCTTTCCCGGCGATCAGCACCGGCATTTTCGGCTTTCCGCTGGATGCCTGCGCTCGCGTGATGCTGCAGACGACTTTCGATTACCTGGGTTCCGGAGAGCATACCCTGGAAGAGGTGGTGTTCTGCCTCTACGATGACCGGGCCCTGGCGGAGTTCGAACAGGCCCTTGAAAGAATTACTGCAATGCATAAAAGATAGGGGCAGCCGAGCCGAAAGACTCGCGCACCAGAGCGACACACTTGCGCGGCTTTACGCGCAATACGGCACAAAGGGTTAGACAAGACATTGGAAAGTAGTTAGTTGCAGGTTTCTCAATTCTAACCACTAGTGCAATGACAAGTTTGATTTGAAGGGAAGAATTTTTAACCGATCTATTCATG
>CAZSTM010000646.1:0-2180 GCA_964609635.1 uncultured Gemmatimonadales bacterium | reverse complement strand
AAAGAACCTGGTGAAAAAAACTCTGGTGATGCTCCTGTTGGCGGCCGGATTCCTCCAAGCCGCGGACCTGGATAGTGTCTCCACCGACGGCGACAGCTCCTCGGCCGTTGTTATGCAGGGGCGATCCAGGCGGGTCGAGAAGACCGCCTGGGCCACGCGGGTAAGCTATTCGCCGATAATCGACGGTTATCCGGATGATTCCTGCTGGGCCTTGACCCGGCCGGTACGTGACTTTGTCCAGAGGAGTCCTATCGAGGGCGCAGCTCCCACCGAGGAGACCGAGGTCAGGATCGTTTACGACGACCACTCGATCTACTTCCTTTTCATCTGTTACGACAGCGAAGCCCATAAAATAGAAGCCAGGCTCAGCCCCCGCGACAATATCAGGTCTTCGGACAATGTGGACATCCTGATCGATTCCTATTTCGACCGGCGGACCGCATTCGAGTTCTCGGTCAACGCGGAGAATGTCCAGAGCGATGTCCTCCACACCGATGAGACCCACCGCGACCAAAGCTGGAACAGTATCTGGTATTCGAAAGTTAAAATTCTCGATTACGGCTGGGTGGTGGAGGTAGAGATTCCCTTTTCCTGCCTGCGGTTCGACAGCATGTTCAGCCATACCTGGGGCCTGAACCTGACCCGCTACATCGAGCGGAAAAAAGAAAACCTCCAGTGGCGGATGATCCCGGCCAGTGAATCCGGTTTCTTTGTCTCGCGATTCGGCTTGCTCAGGGGGATAGAGGACATACGGCCGCCCCGCCGGCTCGAATTCCTGCCCTATGCAACTTCCCAGATGCAGAACAACGAGGTCATGAAACAGGATTTCACCCAGCAGGTCGGGTTCGACTTTAAATACGGCCTGGGTTCGAACACCACCCTGGACCTGGCTCTTAACCCTGAATTCGGCACGGTGGAGACGGATGAGGAAAGGCTGAACCTTTCGCCTTTTCCCACCTACTACCCGGAAAAAAGACCTTTCTTCCTCGAGTTCCAGGATGTTTTCCGGACAGACATCCGGCTGGTGCACAGCCGCAGGATCGGCAAACCCCTGGGAAACGTGGTTAACCCCTGGGCCACCATCCTCGCCGGCGCCCGCCTGATGGGCAAGACCTCCGGCGGCTGGCGTTTCGGCCTGCTCGAGGCGGTTGCCGATGAGGAAAAATATTATTTCCGCGACCTGGATTCGGATGATGAATTCGACCCGGGCGAGGAACATGCCTACCGCAGCCACAACGATGTTCCGCTGGAGGACCGCGAGAGCCTGTCTGTGAAAAACCTGGAACCCCGTACGAATTATCTTATCGGCAGGGTTTCGCGGGAATTCGGCGACAGGTCCAACCTGGGAATCATCGCCACCGGGGTGAACCGGAAAGACAGCGAATGGTCCGAGGATTCCCCCTATGCTTATACCGGAGGACTGGACTGGGACCTGGATCTCAACGAAACCTGGAAGTTCTCCGGCCAGGTCGCCGGTTCGGTTGTAGGGGGAGGAGAGCAGGAAGAGAAACAGGGTTACGGAACGGAGCTGAAGTTCAGAAAGTTCAGCGGCGAGCACCTGACTTACGGCGTAAGCTACGACCGCTATTCCAGCGATTTCGATGTCAACGACCTGGGCTGGCTCTACGGCAACGATTACGGGGCGAACAACCTCAACGCCAACCTGCAGCTCAGGGGCCGTCCCCAGGCGAAAGGCATCCGCTCCTGGAACCTGAACTGGAGAGTCTTCCGCAACTGGACCGACAGCGGGCTGGAAGATCTCTACGGCAAAACTTTCGGCAACCGGTTCGACAGGGAGCTCGGATTTTACGACGGCGGCTCCCTGCTGAGGATGATCGGCGGGTCGATGGGCGGCTCGCTCAGTTTCATGAATTACTGGAACTGCTATTTCGGTCTGGGCACCAACTTCGATGATGTCGAAGACCCCTACCGGGCGGCCGAAGACTATGATTTCATTTTCGTCTACCCCAACCGGCCCTACTACTGGTTCGGCATAGGTAACGATTACAGTTCTCCATTCAATGTCAGTATCAACCATAACCGCGGAAGCTTCAGGGACGGCAGCAGCTGGAGCAGCAGTATCAGGGTCCGCCTGCGCCCCAGCCCGAACCTGGAGTTCAATCTGGAACCACGGCTGGACAAGCGCTGGGATTTTTCGGATTTCAGCATTCCGCTCGAAA
>CAZSTM010000645.1:320-2184 GCA_964609635.1 uncultured Gemmatimonadales bacterium | reverse complement strand
GAGCAACCAGGACAACGAAGAGCTTGTCACCGGTATGGTCGACCTGAGCAAATCCAATCGCGGTAAGATTAACAGCCGGCGCAGAGACCTTTACCGCCTTATCCCTGCCGATGAGCCTTGATTTTTTACGTACCTGCTGGTCGCAGAACCTTCGTGTTCCGGTAATAGACCAGGTACATGTTACTCCTGCTTATATTCTCATGTCGATTTGATCTGTCAAAGCCTCGATCGCTTGCCGATCGAGGCTTCTTTTATGCCCGGCATTTGCCTTGATTTTTCCCGACTACGCACTTATTAATTCAGGGTCCGGATTGCCGATAAAATCTCAAATATGAGGCCTTTTAAAAATCCCAGGTTAAAGTAGGGGCGGATTTGAGCCGGAGCCATGCAATGCATGGCGGAGATCCGTGCGTAACCGAAGCGAAGATTCGCGCGTGTATACGCGCGACACCACGACAACCCGCTCCTGCAAAATCCGGTCTATCCTGTTATCCTGTCAAATCAAAACATTTTTCCTACAGGTTCAGCAGAACTTTTACCAGGAGCTTTGCCATGAACGATGAGCTGAATCGGCGCGATTTTCTCAAAGCCACCGGCATGGGTGCCTTGTCTCTGTCGTCATCACCGGCCCGAGCCGCCTTGAGCAATCCCATTCCCGGAATGGGCTTACGCATCGGCACACCCTTGAGAGTAAAACCGGCCCTGGTCTATACTCTCTACCGGAAAAAGGAAGCCACCAGCTGGCGTCCCTGGGGCGGGCTGCATAACCAGAGCGATGTAGATACCGAGATCGGCAAAATCGCCGAAGAGCTGAGGGCTCTGGCCTCGAAGGCGGACTTTCCCGTGGAAGTCCTGCCGGTATCGAAGGTGAGTTCCGATGCCCAGGCCGCGGCTGTCCGGGATGCCGACTGCGATGTTATCATCGCTTTTGCGGCCAGCGGACAAGGGGGCTGGCTCGAAACCCTCGCTGCTTCCGGCAGTGAGAGCCTGATGTTTTTAAGACATAAATCCGGCCCGGTATATCTCTGGTACGAAATCGCCCACCCCCGCTTCCTGCGGAAAACCACGGACGAGTACAAGGAACCGGGCATGGATGTCTGGGACATCGTGGTGGACGACTACGGAGAGGTTCTCTGGCGGCTGAGGTCGCTCTACGGGCTGAAAAACGCCCTGGGCACCAGAATAGTGGCTATCGGCGGCGCGGGAGGATGGGGAGACGGCCGCGAGTCCGGCCCCGCCAACGCCGGGGAAATCTGGAAAATAGACATAATTCCGGTAACTTACCAGGAACTGGAGCCGGTACTTAAAAAGGCCATGGCAGATAAAAAAATCCTGAGCCAGGCCCGGAGCAGCACGGATGAATACCTGGCCCAGGAGGGTGTCTCGCTGCATACCGACAAGCAATTCCTGGTCAACGCTTTCGTGCTGACCAGGGTTTTCAAAGACCTGATGGAGGATGCCGACGCCCCGGCTATCACCATCAGACAGTGCATGAGCACGATCATGCCCATTTCCAAGACCACGGCTTGCATGCCCCTGAGCCTGATCAACGATGAAGGGCTGATGGCGTTCTGCGAGTCCGATTTCGTGGTCATTCCTTCCGGCATCCTCCTGCGTTACATTTCCGGGAAACCCTCTTTCCTGCAGGACCCTACTCACCCCCATAACGGGGTGGTTACCTGCGCCCACTGCACCGCTCCCAGGAGAATGAACGGCAGGGATTTAGAGCCGGTTAAAATACTCACCCACTTCGAGTCGGATTACGGGGCCGCCCCCAAGGTCGAGATGACCAAGGGTGAGGAGGTCACGATGGCAATCCCCGACTTCGGGTGCCACAAATGGGTCGGCGCAAAGGGCAAGGTTG
>CAZSTM010000645.1:0-310 GCA_964609635.1 uncultured Gemmatimonadales bacterium | reverse complement strand
GCTCCCAGCTTTTCCTCGAAGAAATGGATAGGATTCAGGGGAAAAATCATCGACCATCCTTTTTATGACATCTGCCGCTCGCAGATCGATATCGAGATCGAAGGGGACTGGCGCAAGCTCCTGGAGGACATGCAGGGATTCCACTGGATGATCTGCTACGGCGATTACCTGCGTGAAGTCGGCTACGCCCTGAAAAAAGTCGGAATCCAGTGGCAGAATATCACCACGGGCAGAAGTACCTGAGTAGATGTTTTCAGGTTTGGACTGCCTGTAATGAATGTGTCAGCCCTTTGTGTAATTTTAACCGCCA
>CAZSTM010000644.1:0-2193 GCA_964609635.1 uncultured Gemmatimonadales bacterium | reverse complement strand
GCAGCCGGTTTCGACCGGTTGTAGATGTGTACCACGATGGGTATCAACTGATCGGCCGCGCTCGAGCCTTTGAGAGCTATGCCGATAATGTTTTCGGTTACATCCAGGGCCGCGGTGTCCACTTTGCCGTCGGCGTCCGAGACCAGCCAGTCGCCCTCGTTGATACTGCCGTCCGCGGCCAGGGCCAGTGCGGTCGAGCCGTTTCCGGCCACCAGCACGTCCTTGCCGGTATAGCCGACCTCGGTGGTGATTCCCACCGCCTTGGCCGCGTTCGCTCCGGAGGCATCCACCACCCCGCTGTTCAGCACCACAACTTTGCCACGGGCGATGTCGCTCGAACCTACGGTAAAAGTATCTACGATGTTGAGTTTTTCTCTCAGCTTGATTGCCATGGTTTCCTCTCCTTCGCCCCGGGCCGGACTTTAGGCTTCAGGCCGGGAGCTTTGGGGCAGCAGGTTTTTGGGCCGGGGGCCGGGAGTCCTCCAGCCTATAGCCCATAACCCGCAGCCTGCTTTCATAATCAGTAGTCGGTATGCAGAAACTTCACCACACGCGCTACCTAAATCCGATCGTTCTTGGTAATCGGCCAATTTACACAGCCTGCTTTCTATCCCGCACCAGAGAGATGGCTTCGGAAAATGAAAGCCCGGGCTTTTCGGCCATCAGCTCCAGTGCCGCATCGTGTTCGGGGTCCTCGGGAAAGCCCTTGAACCGCAAGCGCTGACTTTCCAGTGATTCGCGCTCGTCGGTGATCGGCGCTTTCGGGGCGGACAACTCCCGGAACAAAGTAAGGGGCCGCCTCTGGGCCACCTCCTCGAGGATGGCATTTCTTCCCGCCGCATCCAGGCTCGAGCCGAGCTTCAGGTAACCTGCGGCCTCGGCCGGGGTAAGACGCTGTTCGGCTTCGGCCCTGGAGAGCTCCTCCGCGAAACCGGCAAGCTCGGTTGCGCGCTGATGCTCTTTCAAACGATCCTCGACGTCGGCGGCTTTCTCCTCGGCCTGACAGCGCAGCTCTTTCTCTTCTGCCAAGGATTTCCCGGCCTCGTCCAGTTGCTTTTCGAGCGACCTGATCCGCTCCTCGGTTTCGGCCGGTTCTTCAGCGTTCGGGTGGACCTCGGCGGCGGTTCCGGAGAAAAATTCCTTGAGCGAGTTCACCACCCGCTCGGTAAAAGTCTTATCGTCCATCTTGTCAACTCCTGCGCTCGGAGCTTCGGTCAGCTCCATGGTTTGACTGTCGAGGCGCAACAGATCCTCGGTGGATTTCGAGCCCGGCTCTGTGGAAAAGAGCTCCGGTTCAGGAGAAAGCCCTTTCACCGCGGGTGCGGCCGCGCCGAGGAAGCTAACCGCGCCCAGGTATGCCTTGCCGGTGGCTGCGAACGGTTTATACAGCTCGACGCTTCGGCTGCGGTAGGCGCCGGTGCGCAGCCACTGCCGCAGGTTCTCGGAGATATCCTTAAACCTGGCCTGCAGCCTGTCTCCAGCTATTCGCAGAGATTCCACCCAGCCGTGGGCCGGACCTTCCTTTTGATGTTCCACGGTAACGGGGGCCTCCTGGAACCCGGGGTCGTAGGTTTCGGCCAGGTCCTCGATGTCGGCAGGGGTGATCTCGATCTCTACAGGCTTGCCCTCCTGGCTGCCGCTCCATTTACCCGCCCTGGCGATGTCCCACCATCCGTTAATCTGCTCGTCGGTTAATGATTGCTGCTTCATGGCTACCCATCCTTTTGCCTGGTGAATGCCGGCCGGCTCCGAGGGCCGAGACAACCGATCTTCATTCTTCACTCAGCAGAGAGTCATCCAGTATTATAATTTATTTATCTGATTTGCCGGGGCCGGCGCTCAAGAATCCCGCCGCCCGGCTTTCCCCGTGGACCGGGCCGGATCATCCGCCGGCGAAACGGGGTTTCGGGCTCCGGTAAGGGGTTTCCCGTCCGCCGCCGGGGCCGGAAAGCCGATCTGATCGCGCAGCCATACCTCGCTCACCGAGAGACCCAGCTGGTTCACCGCAATCGAGACCGCTCCCAGGTAATCCTGAAGGTCTCTTTCCTCCTCATAAGGAATGCGAAAAATTGGATACTTTGACACCGGCAGCGGACCGAAATTGATATCGACCAGCGTGCGGATGACCCGGTTTATCTGTTCCTGCTGCCAGAGGGCGTCATCCTCCAGAATATGCTGCAGACTTTTACTCTG
>CAZSTM010000643.1:0-2208 GCA_964609635.1 uncultured Gemmatimonadales bacterium | reverse complement strand
AGAACTCAGCCTCACGGTGCATGATAAAAGTAGCCGCGATAAGCAGCACCACCACTATGAATGCGAGCATGATAGTAGCAAGCGGAGCGATAGCCGCTTCGAGCAAGCCTCTTTTATAGTTTACATTTTGCCAGTCCTGGAGCGAGGTTTTGAAACGCTTACGGGCCGCTTTTTCACGGGCGAACATCCGGATCAACCCAATACTGCTTAAAAGCTCAAAGCTGACATGATTCATGCTCACCGAGGCCCGGTTGGCGGCGTTGCCCAAAACACGCGCGTGTTTTGTCAACCTGCTGAGGATTAAAGTGGTAATGAGACTCAAAGCTAAGGTGATGATGGTCATCGGCACGGAAATGGACAAAAGTATAAGAAAACTTATCGTGGTCAAGAAAAAATCAGGCACAAGACTGGCGCCAATTAAAGCCGTTTGGCTTACGTTTCCGGTGTAGTTGTTCAGGATGGTGAAGAGATTGGCCAGCTTCTCCTTGTGAATAAACCCCAGGCCGACATGGTGGAGTCGGTCGTATACTTTCATACGCACGTTGGCATCTACATTGACACGCAACAGTTGGCTCCGCCGCCCGGCCAGATAGCGTGCAACTGCTTTTACCAATTCGACCACCAGCAATGAGACGGCAATAATGCGGATTTTGGCGACCAGGGAAAGACCCTCGAAGTACGGTGTTAAAAAGCCGATGGGTGTCTTATCCGCCAGAGATGAGGTGGCATTTTCACGCAGGCTCTCCACAAAAGGCAGCAGCAAAGCGATACTCATCAGTTCCGAGAGGGCCGCAATTATACTCAGTACTATAACGGCTGCCACGCTGAGAGGATATTCCAGAAGCAGTTTGATTACGAATCCAAGTACTTTGCTTTTGACGGTTTCGGATTGAAGCTCGGGCTTCCGGGTTTCAAAGTTATAGTATTCCATAGACTAAAACACTCAGGGAAACAGTCCTTCTGTATTTGAATTGAACAGCGAGCTATATAGTAATAATAAAAAAACTTAACAATCGAAGATTCCCTGCAGCTTGCTGCGGTGAGTCTTCAATCCCTGATCAGTTGAGAGACGGTTGATCAGAATCACAACCGAGAGTCAACTCATAATACAAACTCGAACATTTTGAGCATCTCGGGTGGTTTTGCCACAAACTTTCATTAGACATCTTCCGGAGTTCCCGAATCTTATCCGCCAGGCGTATTTCCCTCAAAGTTTGATTAAGAATGTTGCCGATTACCATTTTAGTCGCAAAATGGAAACAGCCGGGCAAAACACTCCCCTTCCCTTTGACTATCAATCTTTCAAAGGGTTGACGACAGGTGAGGCTATTATGGTCCGGTACTTTTCTTTGGCTTTTATCCGCCTTCAAGTTATCTCTAGAGTGGTTCAGTACAAGCCTTAGGTATTCTTGAATGGGGACAGTATCAACCTTATCTTTCCGGTACGCAAGCCAATTGTCTATTTCACTCTTTTTCAAAGTTGTTCTAAGCAGCAAGATCCCAACTACTGGAAATGGTGCTTTCATACGTTCTTTCAACGCAAGGAACTTCAGGATTTTCTTCTTCACAGCATCACAGTTGGCGCCAACACGAACTTTTTCATAGACATTTTTGAAAATGCGTCAAAACCAATCCATGGTCTGTGGAGCCCGCTGTCCAAAATCTTACCTCCGCGTTCTTCGCTGAGGAGTATCGCATTTTTGTTCATCAGCACGGACACTGTGTCCGGGTTTGACAAGGAATTCTCTCAGGTGCGATACCATAAAACCGTCGGAACCTGTTACCAGAAATTCTTTACCTTTAAAATCCAGATTCCGGGCTTTCCACCAAAGATATTGATGCTTATCTAGCGGACATGCGAAAGGGGAAAGGTTATGCTCCTAAGGTTCACGATAAAAAACAAATAATATCCTCAATGCGTACAAAAAAAAAGAAATTTCCTCGGTTACTGAGTCAGCAAAGAATGTGCCATGCAGCTGACAGAGCCCAGGATGTCTGACTGAAGCTGCGTAACGATCTGACGCCCTGTAATACTCTAAAGGCAGTGCTTCGTTTTTATCACGGTAAATAATAAAAAGATCGCGACCGGCTGTCAAAATTATCATTTCAACCCTGATGGTTAATAAAATCGAGTCGAGTTATTTAGTAAAAGAAGCCGGGCGACAATTTCAGGAAATTACTTGGTCTTGGGGATTTGAAAAGAACAGG
>CAZSTM010000642.1:0-2209 GCA_964609635.1 uncultured Gemmatimonadales bacterium | reverse complement strand
ATTGTATAGCGAGCGAATAGTAATAATCAAAAAAACCTTGATAAAAGAAGACTCCCCGCAGCTCGCTGCGGGGAGTCTTTAGTGTCCGGGGCGTTCAGCGAAGTATCGGAAATTATCGCTTGAACTTCTTTAAACTTACCGGCTTGCCGGTTTTCGCAGACCTGTCCGCAGCAAAAATCACCCTGTGGGTTTCAAAGGCGCTTTCCAGGTTGTTGTGGCCTTGTTTGCCAGCGTCGAGGCATTGGGCATAATAGGCGAACTGGTCTCCGTAGGGATGATGTGCCACATCGCCGCTGTCTACCAGTTGAACCTTCATTTTACTCCAGTCGTTCAAGCCTTCTATCTTTTTGCTGTAAAACTGATCGTTTTTCAGCGAGCCGTGCGAGCCGAGCATATTCATGTTGAACACATAGGGCTGCATGCAGTCGGTCACTGAGGCCACCTTGCCCAGCAGGGGGCTTTTCTTGAACTTGAGAAGCGTCACCGAGGTCGGGTCGTATTCATAGGGTTTGTAGTCTTCATGGGGATTTGCGGTTGAATATGAAAACACCTCCTCGACTTGTTCCCCGGTAAGATAGAGCAGCATATCGAGCGAATGGCATCCCGCGGTAAGCAGGGAGCTTCCGCCCATCTCTTTTTTGACATTCCAGGCGAACTGACCGTACCAGGGGCCGATGCCGTGGAAATAGTCGCACTCGGCATAATAGACCTGGCCGATCAGGCCCTGGTCGATTATCGATTTCATGGCTTTGGCAACTGAGATGAAACGGGCCTCGAAGCAGACGGAGGTCATAACCTTGTTTTTCTCCACTGCTTCCAGCATCCTTACGGCGTCTTCAAAGTTGAGTGCTATAGGTTTTTCGATGATCAGGTTTTTTCCGGCTTCCGCGGCCTTGACAGTCTGTTCGGGATGAAAAGGATGGGGAGTGCAGATATCTACGATATCGATATCCTTATCATCTAAGAATGCACCGTAGTCGTTATAAATCCTGACCTCGACACCGTATTCGGCTTTTATCCGGGCGGGATCGAGAGTCCTTCTGGACATAATCGCCACAGGCCGGTAATTGGGAAGCTCTTTGAAAGCATTCAGGTGGGCGCCCGCCACCCAGCCGAAGCCTACTATTCCGACATTATACTTATTCATGCTGAACCTCCTTGATTATGGGCGTAAACCAGATTTCAGAGATCGGCGGTATTATAATAAATCTCAATAGTTCTCATTGATAAAGCTCCGGGGTCCCAGAGCCTCCCGCAGGGGGTTTGCGCCTTCCGGGCAAAACCCCACGTACAGGTGTTTTCTCCAGCCTTCGGCGAATTCATATTTTCCGGACATCCGGCCCACTTCTTCGGCGAAATTTTTCTGTGCGGTCAGATAAGAATCCATACCCTGGCTCTCATCCAGCCAATCTTTCTGGCTCTTATGCCGGGCGAGCATCTGAGCTTTCTTATCGATCACCGGGCCGATGTCCACATAGATCTCGGGGAAAACCGGTTTGCCCAGCGGGGTTCGGCTCAGATGGGGCTGGCAGTGATAAATAGTAACATCCTGGTGCGTGGGTTCCCGGGACGGCTCGACCGGGAAATTGGGCATTCCCCTGCTGAAAGCCGCGCTCACCGCCAGTCGGCAGGCATTGGTGTGATCTTCCATGTAGTCTTCAGGCGGGTGAGTCAATAGTATCTCCGGGCTTACCTCGCGCATGACAGAGGCCAATCTCGCCAGGGTCTTCTTTTCGTAAAAGATTTCCAGGTCGTTGGTCAGGCTGAGGTGGTGAACGGCGCCGGCCACTCCGGCGGCTTTCAGTGCTTCATCCCTTCTGATGCCGGCGATCGTTTCCACGTCGTGACTGGTAGTCCCGCACGAACCGTTGGAGATATTCATGGTATGTATCTCGAAGCCCGCCTCTTTTAACAGCAGCAGAGTGCCCGCCATAAAGAATTCGATATCATCCGGATGGGCGCAGACGGCAAAAGCGGTTTTCGGCATGGAATTATCCTCAGTGCGTTTTTTTCACAGAACCCGGTGGCGCAGCGCAAGTAATTAGGCTGCAGCATGGAAACCACACCGGCATTCGGGGTCGACGCGTTCAGCACCAGGGTTATCGGGGGCAGGAGCGTGTTTTTCAACACCATTCTAACCCGAATTATTCATGCACAGGGTTTCACAAAATTCTAACTCATTGGAATATAAGAACTTACAAGAGCCAAA
>CAZSTM010000641.1:0-2212 GCA_964609635.1 uncultured Gemmatimonadales bacterium | reverse complement strand
GGCCTGCGCGGCGTGCACGCAGCAATAGTCGAATTCGATACCCTGACCGATGCGGTTGGGGCCGCCTCCCAGAACCAGCACCTTGCGCCTGTCGCTGGTTCCCACCGCATCAGGGGCGTTATAGCTCGAATAATAGTAAGCCGCGTTTTCCACACCGCTCACCGGCACCGGGTGCCAGCCTTCCACCACGCCCAGCCTCTTGCGCCGTTGGCGGATTTCCTTTTCCGCAACACCCAGAATTTGTGCCAGGTAGCGATCAGCGAACCCGTCTTTCTTGGCTTGAGCCAGCAGTTCGTCCGGCGGCAGCTTTCCTTTGTATTTAAGAATTTTTTCTTCCAGCTCGACAAGTTCTTTCATCTGCTGAATGAACCAGGGCTTGAGGTAGGTCCGCTCGTACAGGTCATCGATTTGGGCTCCCTTGCGCAGGGCCTCATACATGATGAACTGACGTTCACTGGTGACCTCGGAAAGCATCCCCATGAGCTCTTCGAGGGGTTTCTCATGGAAATCCCTGGCGAAACCCAGGCCGTATCTTCCGTTTTCCAGCGACCGGATGGATTTCTGGAAAGCCTCTTTGTAGGTTTTGCCGATACTCATCACTTCGCCCACGGCGCGCATCTGGGTGCCCAGTTTATCTTCGATACCCTTGAATTTTTCGAATGCCCAGCGGGCGAACTTGACAACCACATAGTCTCCGGAAGGAGTGTACTTTTCGAGGGTGCCCTCGCGCCAGTACGGGATTTCATCCATGGTGATACCCGCGGCCAGCATCGAGGAGATCAGCGCAATGGGGAAACCGGTAGCCTTGGAGGCCAGCGCCGAGGAACGCGAGGTGCGGGGATTGATCTCGATCACCACCACCCGGCCGGTTTTCGGGTCGTGCGCGAACTGAATATTCGTGCCGCCGATCACCTCTATGGCCTCGACAATATCATAGGAATATTTCTGGAGACGTTCCTGCAGCTCGGGATCGATAGTCAGCATCGGAGCGGTGCAGTAAGAATCGCCGGTATGGATGCCCATGGCATCCACATTCTCGATAAAGCAGACAGTGATCATCTGGTTTTTCGCATCGCGCACCACTTCCAGCTCCAGCTCTTCCCAGCCGAGCACGGACTCCTCGACCAGAATCTGGCCGACCATGCTGGCGGAAAGCCCCCGGGCGGCCACGGTGCGCAGTTCCTCTATGTTGTAGACCAGGCCGCCGCCGGTGCCGCCGAGGGTATAGGCGGGGCGGATCACAACCGGGTAGCCCAGCTCCTCCGCGATCTTTTCCGCTTCTTCCACGCTGAAAGCCGGAGCGCTGCGAGGCATTTCTATCCCGAGACGGTTCATGGTGTCCTTGAAGGCGATCCGGTCCTCGCCACGTTCGATGGCATCCACGTTGACCCCGATCACTTTTACCCCGTACTTTTTCAGTACGCCCTTTCGCGCCAACTCGGAGGACAGGTTCAGTCCCGACTGGCCGCCGAGGTTAGGCAGCAGTGCATCGGGACGCTCTTTTTCGATAATCTTGACCATGGATTCTAATGTAAGGGGTTCGATATAGGTGATATCCGCCGTGCCGGGATCGGTCATGATGGTGGCGGGATTGGAGTTGACCAGCACGATTTCATATCCCAGCTTCTTCAATGCTTTGCAGGCCTGGGTCCCGGAATAGTCGAATTCGCAGGCCTGGCCGATGACAATCGGGCCGGAACCTATTATCAGTATCTTATGTATGTCCTTACGTTTCGGCATTTCTTTTTAGTTTTTTGACGGGATAACAGGATTTTCGTGTATAAGTTGTCATTCTGAACGAAGCGCAGCGAAGTGAAGAATCTCTAACGTTCATTCATATCCCAGATCCTTAGCTTTGCTCAGGATGACAATTCATCGAGTACCTTGAAATTGACTAATGACGATTGACTAATGACTATTTGTGCCCTCGGCGTCGGCTATAGTCCCGTAAGGGATGGCCCAGCCATTGCGAAAATGCCGTTCATTAGTCAATATTCAATAGTCAATTCTATCCTGTTATCCTGTCCAAATAAGTCCTTTACTTGTCTGCCTGCGGCTCAGCCGCACATTTCCGCACCGAATCCTCATTTACCGACCCGGTGCTTCATGGAATCCTGTACACTATACCGTCTAAATCCAGAACCTGCAAGAGGATTTTTTACTCACCACGAAGGGCACGAAGAACCGCGAAGAAGGACGTAATATAATTGTT
>CAZSTM010000640.1:0-2213 GCA_964609635.1 uncultured Gemmatimonadales bacterium | reverse complement strand
AGCCCGCAAAGCCGCTGCACCACGACCGGAGCCTCCCAGTAGGGTCGGCCCTGTATGAAGCGCTCGAAGCCGCGAAAGTCCACTATCAAAAGCCGGGTTCTGTCTATATGACCGTCATCATCGATTACGATAGTCACTTTGCCGTGGCCTTCCACCCTGGTTACCGGGTCGATGACCACCTTTCTCATATGCTTTTCCGTATGTTGCCCTACAGCTTCACTCATCGGTGGCTTCTCCATTTCTCAGTCGTATTTAACCAGTTCGTAGGGCAGGTCCGCTTGCTTGCCGCTCAATAGCGCCGCCAGGGCCTCCCAGATCAGGTCCGCGTCCGGCGGGCAACCTGGAAGAAAGTAGTCGATTTTGACCACCTCGTGGCAGGGGTAGACCTTGTCCAGAATCAGCGGCAGATCGGGATCGTTCGGGATCAGACCATCGACTACCGAGGGGCCTTCCAGGAAAGCTTCACGCAGGCATTCCTTGAGCGGAACACCGTTTCTCATTGCCGGCAGACCGCCCATGATGGCGCATTCGCCTACCGAGATAAGAATATTGCAGTGCTGGCGAAAATAGCGCAATATCTCGACATTTTCGGCATTGCAGCACCCGCCCTCGATAAGGCCGATCTCGCACCGGCCGGTGAACCGCTTGATGTCGTTTATCGGAGACTTGTCAAAGTCCACGAGTTCCGCCAGCTTGAGGATGCGTTCATCGATGTCCAGGATCGACATGTGGCAGCCGAAGCATCCGGCCAGCGAAGTTGTGGCGATTTTGGGTTTTGCCATGTTGTCCTCTATTCCAGATACCGGTTGGGCAATGTTGAATTTTCCTCTGTCGAGCAGTTGAAGTCCCGGGTCAATCCTCGATTTGGGCGCCGATGGGTTTTTTATCGTACCGCCGTTGTCCTATGGGCGTGCGAAAAGCGCTCTCCTTGACCACTATGGCTCCCACCGGGCAGAGCTTCACGCAGTGGTCATCGGGCTTGATATCCACCGCAGCCAGGCCTGTGGAAGAGCTGGCCTTGATCAGCAGTGAGGAGCCGCGGCCGACAAAGCCGAGGATGTTTTTGCCGTCCAGTTCCCGGGCGGCGCGCACACACCTTCCGCATTGGATGCACCGGTTGCCGTCGATAAAGATTTCCGGATGGGTGGCATCGAGCAGGCGCTGCGGGAACATATAGGGAAAGCGGGGGACCATGATCTGGAACCGGTAGGCCAGAGCCTGCAGCTCGCAGTCGCCGCTTTTTTCGCAGGAGGGGCAGAAGTGGTTGCCCTCGATAAAGAGCATTTCCACCAGGGCCCGCCGCATCTCGAGCAGCTCGGGAGAATCGTTCAAAATCATCATACCCTCGGCCAGCGGCGTGGTGCAGGCGGCCATCTGGCGGCCGTTGACATTGACCGTGCAAATCCGGCAGCTGCCGCCGGGTTTGAGCTCAGAGTGGCGGCAAAGTCGCGGGATATAGACACCGTTCTCATCCGCGGCCTGGATGATAGACTGTCCCGGTTTGCCCTCGCACTCCTTGCCGTCGATGGTGAAATTTATCTTACCGCTCATTCTTACCTCGTCTTTTAATCTAATTGTGGACTTCTGCCGGTTTCCTCGCAGGCATCGGCCACCGCCTTGGCAAGGTCGAAGCCGGTCAGGAATTCATCTTCCTTGAGCAGTTCCTCGTAAACATGGCGGAAATTGGTCAAGGTGGTAAGTATGGGGTTGGGTGAGGTTTGCCCCAGGCCGCAGCGGGCGGAAGAGGCGATTATTTTGCCCCATTCCTCGAGTTCATCCAGGTCCCGCCGGGTGCCGTTGCCGGCCATGATCTTTTCCAGTTTATTTTTCAGAAGTTTGTTGCCCACTCGGCAGGGAACACACCACCCGCATGATTCGCTCTCGAAAAACAGGCTGAAGTTGTAGACCGTTTTCAACAGGTCGCGTTCCGGCCCGATGATAATCATCGCCCCGCCCGTGCTCAGGTCGTCGTAGCAGATCTTACGGTCGAATTCTTTCTCGCCGAGAAAGCGCCCGCTGGGTCCTCCTACCACCACCGCCTGGGCGTTATCGGCTCCGATCACCGAAAGGATCATGCGCACCGGCATGCCCATGGGCAGTTCGTATACCCCGGGCTGCTCGCAGTCGCCGGAGACCGAGAGCAGCTTGGTGCCGCTGGAGGGTGCCGAGCCGAAAGAAGCGAACCAGGCCCCGCCCTTTTCGATTATCCGGGC
>CAZSTM010000639.1:0-2220 GCA_964609635.1 uncultured Gemmatimonadales bacterium | reverse complement strand
CCGATCGCCCACGGTGCCGCCAGGGAGGAGGACCCGGACCGACAGGGCATTCTGGCGATGAACGGTGTGTTTATCGACACCATAGTGGTCTGCACCATGACCGCCCTGGTGATCCTGATCGCCGGTGACTGGACCAGCGGTCAAGAGCCTACCGACATAGTGGCCACGGCCTTTGAAAATGTCATACCCCACGGCCATTATATCGTTGCCGTTTGCGCGCTCCTTTTCGGTTTCAGCACCCTGCTGGGCTGGTCCTATTACGGTGAACAGTGCATTCAGTACCTGTTGGGAATCAAGGTGGTGACATTCTATCGCTACCTCTTCGTTCTGCTGGTTTTTTGCGGAGCGGTGATAAAGGTCGAGGTGGTCTTCAGTATCGGTACGATCTCAAACGTTTTCATGGCCATGCCCAACCTGATCGGGCTGATTTTCTTAAGCGGCGTGGTGGCCGAGATCGCTACCGGCCGAAAAAGTGGACCGCCTTGAAAATTCTCTGGTCGCACCGACATTCGATGAAAGGTTTTCCCTTAAACGAAATGTTGAGCTAAAATGTTTATTGCCATACGGGTATTTTATGCAATCGCGCTGATGTTGTTCGCTCTGGGCACGATTATCTATCTCCGGGCCTTCTCGCAAAGGGTTCGCGGCTCCCGAAGACCCAGGACGCTGAGCGTAAGCTACGGGATCCTGTTCCAGTTGATCGGTCTGGTGATGTATACCATCTATCTTGGCCAGGTCCCGTTTCTGGGTTTGTTCCAGGGCTTCGTTTTCGCCTCGTTCGTGCTGGCGCTGCTGTTCCTGCTGATAACCAGGGTGCTCGAGGATGAGTCTTCGGTGGGAATCATCATCCTGCCTTTGATCTGTCTGTTTCAACTGGTGGGTGTTTTTACCCCGCTGCGTTATGTGGACGATCCGTCTCTGAGCCCTAACCCCTGGTTTATTCTACACGCTTCGGTAGCGCTTTTCAGTTACGGGGCTTTCGGCATCTCGTTCGCCACGGCGGTGCTTTATCTACTGCTGCACCGGCAGATCAAGGACAAACACCTGGGTCGTATTTTCGAGCGCCTGCCCTCGCTGGATGAGTTGGATTACCTGACCTACCGCTCGATTACCATCGGTTTCATCGCCTTGACTCTGTCTATCGTTTTCGGCGTGGCCTGGACCCAGGTACATCTGGGAAAACTGCTGCAGGGCGATCCCAAGGAAATTATTACCTTCATCAACTGGATTATCTATGCCCTCTATCTGCACAGCCGTTTTTACATGGGCTGGCAGCAGAAACGCTCAGCCATGCTGGCGATTCTGGGTTTTGTGGTGCTGATCTTTAATTTTATCTTTGTCACCGTGTTCTTGTCCGGCACACACGCCTACCTCTGAGCCGGCTTAATAATTATCGTGGGACCGAGGTCCGGCTTTTGGAGCATCGATGACCAGCCACTATCCGATATTCATTGACCTCAAAGGCAAGCGCTGCTGTGTGGTGGGAGGGGGCAAGGTTGCTGTGCGAAAGGTGGGTTCGCTGATCGAGGCAGGGGCGCAGGTAGAACTGGTGAGCCCGGAAGCCGAGGAGCAGCTGAGAGCCTGGGCCGCCGAGGGCAAAATCACCTGGCAAAAGAAGAAATTCCAACCCCGGGACCTGGAGGGCTCCTTGCTGGTAATCGGGGCTACCGGAGATCGCAAAGTCAACCGGCGGATTTATCGCGCCGCGGTGGATGCCGGCTTGATGGCGAATATCGTCGATGACCCGGAGTTATGCAATTTTTATCTCCCGGCGGTAGTGCAAAGGGGACAGTTCCAGATAGCGATTTCAACCGGAGGGGCAAGCCCGCTGTTGGCCCGCCGGGTCAGGGAAGAGTTGGAGAAGCTTTTCACACCGGATTTCGCCGAGCTGGTGGCGGAAATGGCCGTTTTACGGGATTGGCTGCTTAGGACAATGCCCGATGCCGACAAAAGGCGTGCCTTCTGGAAAGATTTTGTCGATCTGGATTTTTTCCACCACCTGGACGGTGAGGATATCGCCGGACAACTCAAGGAAAGAGCGCGGAAATGCCTGTTGCGGTTGGAGGACTGAACCATAAGATAGCCTCGGTAGAGCTCAGGGAGAGGCTTGCATTCTCCGCCACAGAACTGGAGAGCGGCCTGCATAAGCTGCGTCACCGGCACGGGCTGGAAGAGGTGGCCGTGCTTTCGACCTGCAACCGCACCGAGGTATACGCCTAC
>CAZSTM010000638.1:0-2224 GCA_964609635.1 uncultured Gemmatimonadales bacterium | reverse complement strand
GTACTCCCGGTTCCATCCCCATCCGGTGGTCCCGTCCGAGCCAGAATCCACGTAGAAATACAGCAGCGCTGTCCGGAGGTATTCGCAGATAAGTTTCACATTCCTGATTGGTGGCTATCATTACCAGATCGTTGAAATAAGCCTGGAATTCCTCCCTGGTAGAAATGGATGCCGCGCCCTGCCGGTAGAATCGCCGGGCAGCATCGAATTCCTCGCGTTTGGCATAGATTTTTACCAACTCAAGACAGGCCAGCGGATCCATCCGGCTGCCGGCCGAGGCGTTGATCTCGGACAGTATCTGTTCCGCGTGCCGGAAGTCTCCCAGGGCTTTGTGCAGCAGGGCCATCTTAAAACGAACCTGCCGTCTATCGCCGGCCAGCTCATAAGCCCGCTTCATGTGGCTGAGCGCAAGCTCAAGGTCCTCCCGGCCGTACTTTCTCATGTAGGCCGTTCCCAGCCAGTAATGGGCCTCCCAGTTGTCGGGATCCAGTTCAACGGCTCTTTTCAAGTTCGCCACGGCCCTGGAGAGGAAATCCTTTTCGAACAGCATTTCGATAAGCTGAAAGATCCTGAGCCTGCGCGACTTATAATCAAGGTAACTGCGGCCGAGACCCAGAAAAATGCTTGCATTATCGGAGTCGAGAGAAAGTGCCTTCTCGAAACTCTGTTTCGCCCACTGAGGATCATTGCGCTTCAGTTGCTCGAAACCCAGTCGAATCAGCCCCGAAATCCTGGCCTTCAAGGTATCGGGTTTACCGATTATCTCCAGATTCCCGGCAACAGAGTCCGTGCTCAGGCAGACAAGCGAGTTGCCCGCCGGGAAGCACAGCGCGCAAATCAATAACAGCCCCAGCCAGTATTTTTTCCAGCCGAGTTCCATGTTGCCATCTGTTGGTTTAGATAGGATGACTATTCGCCGACGGCGATCGAATGACAGTAACTAGTACCTCTGGTTTACCTCAAAGGTTCCTGCCGGCCCTGCTCCAGCTAAAAAACAAGCTCCCCCGTAACGGGGGAGCTCTCTGATTGCGCCTCGCCTGAAATCAAGACTATCTGCACCTGAAGAGTTCACGGTAGTACTGCCGTGCTTAAACTGTGATCGGGGCTTACCTTTGAAAAGAGGTAAAAAATCCCTCCTGGAAGTTTTCACCGACGGCTTGCCCGAAACCAGAAAGTGCAAGCCTTTCAAATTGCCCGGCCGTCCGGCCTGCTCTTTTCTGGCTACACATCCATGTGACGAGAAAAAGGCGTGTTTCTCACATCCTTTTTAAATCCGCGGTTTCCTTTCCGCTTAGAAGCACCTCGTTCATGCTGCCCGTGCGGTAACCCTGTAGATCGAGGGTCACATACTTGTATCCCAGGGATTTGAATTTCTCCACCACCCTGCGGCAGACTTTCTCATCCAACAGCTTCGGAAAATTTGCCGGATCCACTTCCAGACGGACAATGGTTTCGTGGTGGCGCACCCTGATCGAGCCCTTGAGTCCGAGTTCTTCCAGAAACTTTTCGCCGAGGTCCACTCCGGTCAGGCCCTCTTCCGAGATCTTAACGCCATAGGGGAAGCGGGAACTCAGGCAGGCGAAGGCCGGTTTGTCCCAGGTAGGCAGACCGGCCCGTTTGGAAAGCGTCCGGATAGACTGCTTACTCAGGCCGGCTTCCATCAGGGGGCTGCAGATACCCAGCTTTTTCAGGGCCTGCATACCGGGCCGGTAATCATTTACATCATCGGCGTTCGAGCCATCGATAACTGTTTTAAAACCCTCGGACTCGGCAACCTGTTTGAGCCGGCTATAAAGCTCGGTCTTGCAGAAAAAACAGCGGTCGGTCGGGTTGTCTCTGAACCCTGGTATATCCAGTTCTTCGCTGTCTATCGCCAGATGGCGGGCGCCCAGAGTCTCGGCGTATTGAACCGCCTCGGCGAACTGGCGCTGGGGATAGGTCGCGCTCCTGGCGGTAACCGCCAGAACCTTCCCGCCACCCAGGGCCTGTATTGCGGCGTAAAGAAGGAAAGTGCTGTCCACCCCGCCGGAAAAACCCACCACCACCGATTCCAGCTCTTTCAGAATCTCCTGCAATCTATTCCAGCCCTGATCCAGATCACGCTCCAGAGGATCGCTCATCAGAGGTTCTCCTTGGTGATATATTGAAGACTCCCCGCAGCAAGCTGCTGGGAATCTTCGATTGTTAAGGTTTTTTTGATTATTACTATTCGCTCGCTAACCCC
>CAZSTM010000637.1:0-2237 GCA_964609635.1 uncultured Gemmatimonadales bacterium | reverse complement strand
TTATGCCGCTTATCTGGCTCCTGACTCCTGAGAAGTTGCTGGTTGTTAGTTGCTGGTGGCTGGTCGATGTATATTATTTTTGTCTTAGTTTTTAAAACCGGCCACTAACGACTATCTTTGTAAATCCCCCTCTGTCCCTTTTTCAATGGGGGATGGGGGGCCTATGTGCCTTTGTGCCGTGTTGCGCATAAAGCCGCGCAAGTCTGCGGCTGTGCCTTAGTGCCTCTGTGCCTGTTTTTATTCTGTCTCCTGACTTCTGTCTCCTGACTCCTATTTTTATGCTTTGCTGTGTCCGTGCCGATGGACATTAGAGTTTGTGTTTATTTTTCTTGACTATTTATAAAAAAGATACTATATTATCCGCGAGTGGCAGGTGAAGCTTGTCTTCTCCTGCCTTTTTTCTAGGCTGCCGGGGAGCCTCAAACTCCCTGAGGAGCCGGTTTTTATTCATTTTCGCAGTAGGAGTATAGTAGGATGGCGAAGGGAAAAGTAAAATGGTTCAATGAATCCAAAGGTTTTGGTTTTATTGAGCAGGAAGATGGACCGGATGTATTTGTTCACTATTCGGCTATCAACTCAGAAGGGTTCAAGACCCTCTACGAGGATCAGGAAGTGGAATTTGATATCGTAGAAGGGCCTAAAGGCCTTCAGTCTAATAATGTTATACCCACAGTGGGCTGACAGCAGTAGTAGACATTTTTGAGTTAACCCCCGGCGAGTTCAGACTCGCCGGGGATTTTTTATCTCCAGTCGCTGAGTTCCATAGCGCGGCATAACCGCAGTCAATAATTGGAACCTTTTTTTTCACCACCAAGGCACCAAGACACTAAGGTATTTATATATAACATATTGACATCACTGTTGTTACAAAGGTGTCGGCATGATAATTCAAACTAAAATTCTTAAAATAAGCGGTTAAAGGTCTTGCAGCATCTCCCCTAACATGTACTCTCACAGCAAGTTAAACGGTTCTCCCTTTTCAGCTCGCTGCACTCTCATTCAGTCAGGGTGTAGGCTCCGGCCACACGGCCTTTGCCCTTGTTGCGGGGCTTGCCGGCGAAATCGTCGTCCGGGAGCTCCTCGAGTTTCTTCAAGTGCCAGTCGAAGCCGCCGAGCTTGCGCAGCCTCTTCTTGATCTCTTCCAGCGGCAGGGCCGCTCCCACGGTCGATGAGCCTTTGCGCGGCCGAAAATCGCCGAACTCCGCCGAGCGGAAACCGGGTTCCGCTACGATGCTGTTTTTGTCGTTGCCCGAGGACTCGCGCCAGGAAGCGAGGCTGATCCTGCGCTCGGTGATCCGCTCGATGATCTCGGACTTGTCGATCCCCCAGAGCACGTTGTTGTCGCTTATTATGGTGGGCAGGTGGTCGGAATTGACCTCGATGCAGCCCCGGCCGCCGCCCGAGACAAATACATTGCCGCAGATGAGCGCCTTCTCGCTGGTGGGCATGATGTTCACGCCCGAGCGGCCCTCGCCGGGGCGGTAAACCACCGTGTTGCCGGTAATCAGGGCCCGCTTGGACCCCTGCGCGAAAGTGCCGGCATCCTGATAGAAGGTGATCCCGCCGGCGTAGTTGTGGTAGAGCACGTTGTTGCGCACTATCACGTCCTGCACGTGGGTCATGTTGATTCCGGCCCCGCCCAGGCAGGCGCCGTTGCCTACGATCAGGTTTTTCTCGATCAAGCCGTACTGGATCACCCCGTCGCCGCCGTATTCGGGGTCACCGTTGAAGTGCAGGCCGCAGCCCGAGTTGTCGTGAATGTAGTTGCCGCGCACCACAAAGTTGTCGCCGCTGTTGGAGTGGTAAATACCGTGTTCCACCTGAGAGCCGAAGCATTCGTTGTTTTCCAATACGAAATCGCTGGAGTGGTCGGTGAAGATGCCCCACTTGCCGTTGTTGTATGCCCGGCAGTTGCGCACGGTGATAAACTTGCTGTGGCTTAGCATGATCCCGCCCCGATTGGCCCGGGTGATGTTGATCCCGTCCAGGATCACGTGGTAGCAGTCGTTGAGGCTGAGACCGTCGCGCTGCTCGCCGCTGCCGATGATAATGGCGTACTTGCTTTCGCCTTTGATCACCAGCGGTTTTTCCGGGCTGCAGCCCCGGCGGATGGATATTCCCCCGGTATAGAAGCCTCTCCTGATGATCAGCGTGTCACCGCCCCACAGGTGCGGGACCACTGCCTTGAGCGAGCGAAAGACTGCGCCCTGTTCGGGTCTGGAGCCGTCGTCGCCGTC
>CAZSTM010000636.1:0-2245 GCA_964609635.1 uncultured Gemmatimonadales bacterium | reverse complement strand
TCAGATTATGACAAGCAATTATTGATATTAATTCCGCAGGAGAATGCTCACCTGCTTCTAGGTTGCAGCAGCAACCTCTGAACCGGCCAGCGCCTTGCACGCTCCTGCCGGGCAGCGATGTTCATGAATATGAGCCTCGTATTCCTCCGGGAAGTATTTCATAGTGGTCACTACCGCAGTCGGAGCTGTCAGTCCCAGTTGGCACAGCGAAGCGGTCTGTAGCACGTCGGCCAGCTCATGCAGCAGTTCCATGTCTTCAGGCTTGGCCTTCCCGTTGCAGATGTCATCCAGAATCCGGTACATTTGAATAAGGCCCTCGCGGCAGGGAGTACACTTGCCGCAGGATTCATCTTTGAGAAAGCCCACAAGGTATCTGGCCAGGTCCACCATGCAAGTATCCTCGTCCATTACGATCATTCCGCCGGAGCCCATGATCGATCCCGCCTCGGCCATACGCTCGTAATCGATCGGGATGTCGAGGTGCTGTTCGCTCAGCACTCCGCCGCTGGGTCCGCCGGTCTGGACTCCCTTGAACTTCTTCCCGTCCGGTCTTCCTCCGCCGATATCAAAAATCACCTGGTGCAGGGTCATGCCCATCGGCACCTCAGCCAGGCCCGATCTGTTGATCTTGCCCACCAGGCTGAAAATTTTGGTGCCTTTGCTGCCGTCCCAGGCGCTTTTGCTTACATCTCCGGGACCCACGCTGGCGAACCATTCGGCAGAGTGTTCGATAATCTTGGGCACGGTGGCCCAGGTTTCGACATTGTTCAGCGTGGAGGGGCGGTCCCAGAGGCCGCGCTCGACAGTGTGGATATGCTTGGCCCGGGGTTCACCCGGCCGGCCTTCGATCGAGGCCATCAGGGCGGTGGATTCGCCGCACACATAAGCCCCTCCGCCGATAGTGATTTTAATGTCGAAGTCGAAACCCGTACCCAGAATATTGCGGCCGAGCTTGCCCGCTGAGCGGCAATCGTTAATGGCCTTCTGGACGAGCTCCACCGCCAAAGGGTATTCCATTCGCACGTAGACATAGCCCTCACGCGCCCCGATGGCGTAGGCCCCGATAATCATGCCCTCGATCACCGAGTGGGGATTGCCCTCCAGCAGGCCCCGGTTGGCGTAAGATCCCGGGTCACCCTCATCTGCATTACAGATAACGTACTTATAATCTCCCTTGGCATTGCGGCAGGAGGCCCATTTGTCTCCGGTGGGGAAACCCGCACCGCCGCGGCCACGCAGGCCGCTTCTGGTTATCTGTTCGATAACCTCTTCCGGTTTCATCTCGGTGAGTACCTTGACCAGCGAGCGGTAGCCGCCGTTTCTCATGTAATCCTCGAGGCTGGTGGGATCGAGTTCGAAGTTGTCCGCGAAGAGCCAGCGTTTCTGGTGCAGGTAAAACGGCACCTCTTTCTCGTTATAGACCGTTTCTCCGGTAGCGGAGTCTTTCATTAACAGGCGTTCGACCGGTTTGCCGCCCAACAGCGAGATGCCGATGATTTCCTCGACATCTTCCGGCGAGGGCCGGGCGTAGAAATAACCTCCGGGCCTGACAATTACTATCGGTTCGCAGTCGCAGTAGCCGAGGCAGCCGGTTAACCGCAGGCGAGCCACGTCCTGGAGGCCGTGTTTCTTCCAGGCCTCGTTGAGTGCCTCGACCAGCGCGAGCGAGCCGTGGGCCCGGCCGCAGGTAGCATTCGAGACAATCAAGACTTTTTCCGGTTTTTTGCGGATCAAACTTTCCTGAAAAAGCTTTAGTTCTTGAATGGTTTTGAATTGATCCATAGGTCTTCCTCGTTCTGAGAGGCCCTGTTCAGACTCAGGCATAGGATTTCAGCAGTCGGTCCACCTCGCTCGGATCCACGGTGACATAGCGCTGGTCGAGCGCCACTACCGGTCCCATGGTACAGGAGCCGGGACAGTTCACTGTTTCCAAGGTGAATTTCAGGTCCGGGGTGGTCTGCCCTGCATGGATTTCCAGACGGTCCTCGAGAGCTTCGAGTACTCTCTGAGAGCCCCGCACATAGCAGGCGGTTCCCATGCAGACTTTGATGGTGTGCTCGCCCTGGGGCTCGAGGTTGTAGGCGGTATAAAAGGTTGCTATGTGATAAATGCGTGATAAAGGGACATGTGACTGCCGGCTCAGATATTTCAAAGCCGGTTTGGGCAGGTATCCCAGCTCCAGGTTAATCCCGTTCAGGATTGCAGGAATGGGAACTTTCTCATGTTTATGAGAATCGATAATCTG
>CAZSTM010000635.1:0-2250 GCA_964609635.1 uncultured Gemmatimonadales bacterium | reverse complement strand
TATTGTGCTGGGTGGCATTGGGACGCACGCTGCCCTGGTACCATGCCGAGTAATAGGCGTTGCTGGCCACTCCGGTTTTTCCGGCTGCGGCCAGGCCGTATTTCATGGCCGTGCCGAGGATCTCGATCTGGTTCCAGATCAGCGGAGGATTGTTGGGGTTGGGCGGGCCGTAAAACGGCGGAACGAACAAGCGCACCCCGGCGGAGCCCATCTGATGGACATCTACCAGCACCTGGGGGTGCCAGTCGCCGTACATTACATCCACCAGAGCGTCGGTTTCGGCCAGGTTGAAAAAAAACCAGTCGCGGTTGTTGTCGTGGCCGGCGTAGTGATGGTAGAGTCGGGGCAGCATTCCGCCCTCGTACTCGGTGCCCAGGTACTTGTTGTAGTAATCCGCTATCATCTGCTGACCGTCCGGATTGGCCGAGGGCACGATCATCACGATCACGTCTTTCAGGGCGCGCTCGCTTTCCGGGTCATTGCCTGCCGCCAGATCGTGGGCCAGCTCCATAACCGCGTTCGAGGAGGCAATCTCGGTACTGTGCTGGTTGCACAGCAGCATTACAAATACCTTCCCCTGCTCGATCAATTTTTCCGCCTCGGCCCGGTCGGTTTTGCGCGGATCGGCCAGGCTGCGGCTGATAACACGATAGTGATCCAGCCGGGCCATGTTCTCGGGCGATGAAACCACCGCCATCACTATCGGTTTGCCCAGTGTGCTGGCGCCTGCGGTCTCCAGGCGGACCCGCTCGGTTTCATCGCTCAAGAGCTGAAAATACTCGACAATTCTGTCATACCCCGCCAGCTTACGGTCAGCCCCCACCCGGTACCCCAGGAACCGCTCCGGAGAGGTCAAAGCCTGGACGGCCGTGACATGGAAACCGGCTGTTAACATCAACAACAGATAAAACATAGGCGCTGTGTATTTTTTCATTCTCGACATCCTTTATGAAATTGAAGACTCCGGCGCGGCAACCTGCCGGGAATCTTCGATTGTTAGGGTTTCTTGATTATTACTATTCGCTCGCTATTCAATTCAAACCCGGGTGAAAAAACCCTCGTTGAATGTCACCACTGGGGCCTGTGCTGTCAATAGATTTGTGTGACTAAGCCAAGCGCCTTGTATTTAAGGCACGGATGTTTTAGTTTTTTTTAGCTCTAACTCACCCGCCTTATTTAAAACCTTTTTCTGGGAGTGACCATGTTCGGAAAAACCTGTTCACTGGTCTTCATTCTGGCAATCTGCTCTCTTCTACCGGAATTCGGGTGCGGACGCCCGCCCGAAAGCCAAAGCCCGGATTCCTGGTCGATCGGCGCGCTGCCGGTTTCCGTACGTCTGGACCCCTCCAGCGGGAAAATCCTCGAGGACCGCCCCGACCTGTACCGCATGGAACCCCTGGGGAACCTGGTGGAGAGCAACTGGATCTACGACGGCGGCAGCGTGCAGCTTGCCGCGGCCAGAGGCGAATATGTTTCCTTCCAGCTTTTTATCGAAAAGAAAGTCCCTGGAACGCTCAAAGACATAATTGTTCAGATGTCCCCGTTCACCTCCGAGGGCGCCGGCCTGGGAGTGGAACCCGAATTGTTTCTCGAATGGGCGGTCGAGGTGAAAACCCCCTCAACCGGCTACGAGAGGAGTTCCCTGGGGCCGGGATGGTACCCGGATGCCCTGATCCCGCTGAAATTTATCCAGCAGGATGTCTCCAAGGCCGGGCGGCTGCATTACCCGCTGGAGTTTCCCGATTTCCGCAACCGGATCGACAACCAGCGCTACCTGCTGATCTGGATCGATCAATTCATTCCCGGCGAGCGTGACAAAGCCGCTCCCGGGGTTTATACCAGCGAGGTTACGGTCAAAATCGGCGACACCGCCAAAAAACTGCCGGTCAGGCTGAAAGTCTGGGATTTCGCCCTGCCCAACCAGAACACTCTGGCCGGGAACCTTCAGCACGAGGGATTCCTGCGGCACATGGACGAACGGATGGAGCTTACCATCTACCAGCTTTTCAAGCGGCACCGGATAGTGCCCGCCGATCCCACCTATGATCCGAGGATCCGGGTCTCGGCCGACGGCAAAGTAAGCATCGATTTCGAGATATACGACCAGCGGCTGAAAAAATATTTCACCGGCGAGGCTTTCACCGAAAAATACGGCTATTCTTACGGGCCGGGATACGGGGAGCCGATCGAGCAGTTTGTCCTGCCGTTCGATGTCTACGGCAAGCACGACACACGGGGCTGGCCGGCGAT
>CAZSTM010000634.1:0-2250 GCA_964609635.1 uncultured Gemmatimonadales bacterium | reverse complement strand
TGCTTGTCGGAGGAGTGGGTATCCTGGCGGTGATGTTGATCTCGGTCGGAGAACGAACAAAAGAGATCGGCCTGAGAAGAGCTCTGGGCGCCAGACGGGGAGATATTCGCACCAAGTTTCTGCTGGAATCGGTCATTCTGGCCTTTGCCGGCGGCCTTCTGGGTGTGATCGCAAGTACGGCAACCGCTCTTGCTTTCTCGGTTCTGGGCTTATGGCAGACAGTCATTTCCTGGCCGGCCGCAGCAGTGGGATTCGCTTTCTCGGTCTCGGTGGGAATTATTTTTGGAATCTACCCGGCGGTTCGCGCCGCCGACCTAGAACCGATTGATGCACTCCGATCGGAGTAATAAAGACCAATCAGTGAATAACCTTTCCAACTAAAAAGTATGATTGCCTTATATTATCAAGCCGGAATATTGACTCTTATCATCTTGCATGTTACAATGAAGTTTTGCATGGTTTGGAGGGAGGGGAGTTATGCCGGGTTGTAAGGAACGCGGGAACCCTAGAGAGTATATCCGGAAATTAGCCTATGAGTGTCAAGTCAATTTTAATCCCTAACTATTGAAGGAGGTAAATGGTGCTTAAGCGTGGTTATAGATTTTTCCCAGCGGTTCTCTCGCTTTTTGTAGCAGTTTTATTCCTGTGCGCCGTTCCGATTCTCCGGGAAAACAACTTGTTACAGGCGGAAGAGGAAGGGAGTACCGTTTCTCTCTACGTAGAGGATATCAACAATGACGACGAAATAAACATCGCGGACGTGATAGCTTTGTTGATATTGGGCCGGGACGAACCTGAAAGCTCTGAGGCGGATTACAACGGTGACGGTACTTACGACATAACGGATGTCATCGCTCTTTTACTCAATATCCGTAATGGAAACCTGACAATGCGGGACCTCTATTCGATTTCAGGACGGATAGTAGAAGACGGGCAAGGCTTGCAAGGAGTCCAAGTGATACTAAATAACCACACGGACAGGGAATTTATTGACATTACCAATACCGACGCACAGGGCATGTTTTCCTTTGAAAACCTTTTAGACGGCACATACGAGCTAAAGCCCGTACTAAGGACTTTTTATTACACCTTCGAACCCAGCGAGATGGAGGTGGTCATCAGCGGGGAGTCGGTAACCATTCCCGACATACAGGCGACCTATGCAGATTTCACACTAACCGGCAGAATAGTGGAAGATTATGCCGGCCTGGCCGATGTGGCTGTCAGTGTCAAGGGCGAGGGAGTGGATACCGTGGTAGTTACGGACTCGGACGGTGTGTTCCGCCTGGAACACCTTTTCAACGCCCCGTATGCAGTAATGCCCCAGGATGAGAATTATACCTTCGACCCTTACAGCCTGGCGGTAACCATGGATGAGGATAAAACCATCCAGGATATAACGGCGACTCCTGCAGGCGGCACGGCTGAAACCCTCTATAATATCACGGGAAGAGTATACTGCTCGGTTCAGGGACTGAGCAATGTCACGTTGGTGCTCTCCGGTGATATGGAGGTATCCACCGTTACGGACGCCAACGGTGATTATATTTTCATGGTTCCGAACGGAGTTTATACAGTCGTGAGTTTGCCGATTCCTCTTTACCAGTTGTTCAATCCCTCCTCGTACAATGCAGTAGTGGAAGGAGCGGATGTCACCGGTCTCGATTTCTTCGGTTTCGGCGGGGGTGGGGGATTATAGAAAACCGCAAGCAAAATGTTCCCCTTTCATGAAAATAATCAGCCCCCGGGTCGTTGAGAACGATCCGGGGGCTTTGTTTCGATACGGATTATTCCGGGATTGACAGCGTCATTCCAGATACAGGTCCCGGCCCACGTTGCGGCTCAGCGTGGCAAGGGCTTCATTGTAGTCGTAGATCGAGTTGATATAATCGGCCCGGGCCTGGAGCACATCCAGTTTGGTCACCTCGCCTACGGCGAGACGTTTCTCGGCCCTGCGAAGCTGTTCGGCGAGCTGGCCGGCCTGTTCTCTGGAAGCAATTAAAAGTTTCTCCTGGCGCAGGACATTGAAATACGCCATCCGTACATCGTTGATTACAATCAGCTCCGAGCTCTGCAGCTCTTTCTTTCTGGCCCCGCGAAGATAGTAGGCGCTTTTCAGGCCGAAATACTTCTGTCCCTGGTTGAGAATCTGATAGCTGAAATTAAGGCTGGCCGAGGTGGACTTGTTTATCCTTGACAAGCCGGATGATTTCACCATCCAGAATCAGGCCACCCTGCTGGAAACCGAGC
>CAZSTM010000633.1:0-2257 GCA_964609635.1 uncultured Gemmatimonadales bacterium | reverse complement strand
ATGGTTCACAATGAGCAAGCCTATACAAGGATTAAACCTTGGGTTAGCAAAACCATATAACCTACTGCATTTAAATTAAGTCTACAGCCTATAGTCTTCAGCCTATAGCCTAAACAGGAATAGGTTGGGCAAAAAAGACTCAACCATGAAAATGAAACTTGAATTTACTCTAGAAAAATAATCTGATACCGAGCCGGTGACAATTGTATCCGGTTTGGCTTCTTTGCTGGCGAAAGGTATTTTATGACATCTCCGAAAAATTCTTCCGCAATAAAGCCTGCCCGGGAAAAGATCGTTCCTTTGGAAACCCTGTTGCACGAACTCGAATCTCACCGCGCGGCGGGCCGTAAAATAGTTTTCACCAACGGTTGTTTCGACATTCTTCACCCGGGACACATCCTCTACATGGAGGAGGCCCGCAACTGTGGAGACTTGCTGGTGGTGGGCTTGAACTCGGATGATTCGGTCGGCAGGCTCAAGGGGCCGGCCCGGCCGCTCAATCCCCAGGAAGACCGCGCCATCCAGCTTGCCGGCCTGGCCAGTGTGGATTATGTGACCTATTTCGGAGAGGACACCCCGAAAGATTTGATCGAGGCCGTGCGGCCGGACGTGCTGGTCAAGGGCGGCGACTGGACGGTGGAAAATATCGTGGGGCACGAGTTCGTGATGGCCAACGGCGGAGAAGTCTATTCGCTGCCCTTTCGCCAGGGCTATTCCACCACCGGGCTGATCGAGAAAATCCGCGCACTCAAAGCGGAAGACCTTTGATACTGCCGGTGCCGACTGAAAAAAAGGCGCGTTTTTTGCAGAGAAAAAAAGCGTTGGCAGTGGAAAGCCTCAAGCATGATAAGTCGATAATATAACACATCCCTGAATCCCCTGATCAGAGGGGTGTAACGCAGCGACGGGGTGAGTCGTTCCCCTCTTGAAAGGATTAACCGCTCGCCTGAAAACCTTGTAAGAATTATCTCTTCTAAAATACTTTGTCTTTTTGCGCCTTAGTACACGGAGCTTGCATGCCCCTGCGTTTGAAATACATGCCGCTGGTCTTTGTTTTATCCTTTTTTTCCACGGCCGGCGCGCAGAAAATCTCCCCGGAGCTGGAGGAGTCGCTCTCCCGGACACCGCCTGATTCGGCGATCACGGTCCTGGTGCGGCCCGCCCTGGAGGTGGAAATTTACCGGCTGGAGAATGAGCTGCTCAGAAAAAAAGCCTCCCGCGCCGAGCGCCACCGCCGAATAATCGGTGAGCTGAAACGAAAAAGCGCCGAGTCCCAGACAGGCCTGCGCGCCTCCCTGGAAAACGAGCGCCTGGCAGGCCGGGTGCGCAAATACCGGCCTTTCTGGATCACCAACCTGGTAGCGGTTACCGCCCCTGCCGGGGTTATCCGGACAATCGCCGCCCGTGAGGATGTGGCAGAAATCATAGACAACCGCTCGATAGAGCTCCAGGCCGCAAAAAAGAAAAAAAACCGGCCGGCCGCCGCTGCCGCCGATGCCACCTCGGTGGCCGGAACAGCGGCTCTGTCCGCTGACGGGAAAATATTCAACTGGGGCCTGACCAGGATCATGGCCCATAAGCTCTGGGAAAGGGGTCTCACCGGGCGGGGGATTATAGTGGCTACTATCGACTCCGGAGTGGACGGAGCTCATCCGGCCCTGAGAGATAAATGGCGCGGGGCCAACGGAGCCACGGCCGGCGAGAGCTGGTACGATCCCTGGAATGGCGGCAGCTTCCCGTTGGATGACGATCCCAATAAAGGTCCTACCCACGGCACCCATGTGATGGGCTGCCTGGTGGGCCAGGACGGAGCGGACACCACCGGAGTGGCTCCGGACGCCCAGTGGATTGCGGCCAACGGTTTCGAGTTCATCAATGGAAACGTGCAGGGTCCACCGGATATTATCATAGACTGCTTCGAGTGGGTGGCCGACCCGGACCGCGATCCCGAAACCCTGGACGACGTGCCGGATGTACTCAACCTATCCTGGGTGATGCAGAACAGCGTCGGCTGTGCCTCAACGTTCGACGATGCCATAAACAACGTTATATCCCTGGGGGTGGTGGTTTTTTGCGCCGCCGGCAACTACGATGGACAAATGGGCATACCCGCGGCCAAGCTGGAGTTTTTCGCCGTGGGTGCGACGGCTGAAAATGATTCGCTGGCTTCTTTCTCCAACAAGGGGCCCTCGATCTGCGATAACAAGACGATCAAACCGGATGTGGTGGCTCCCGGCGCGGGTATCCTCTCTCCTCA
>CAZSTM010000632.1:0-2260 GCA_964609635.1 uncultured Gemmatimonadales bacterium | reverse complement strand
GGTATATCTGGCATGTAACCGACCTGGACACCGGCAAGACCGAGCGGGGCAAGTTCGCCGTACTGCAGTAGGGGGCGTGCCGTTTGATTTCAGGTGTGGAAATTTGACATTCAGCCTGGTGTCTTGCTGGTTAGATACTGAAGTAAAAATATTCAAATATTTTTAGCGAGTATTTATAAGGGCGCATTTTCGAATGCGCCCTTTCTTTTGTAAAATTGACAATAAAACGTTAGTTTATATTGACAACAGATATCTAAATTCAATATTGCATTCCCCCTGCCGGCAGGTCCGTCAGTGGTACCGGGTTTACATAAGCGGTAAAAGAGAAAACTTTGTCATGGAGGCAAGATGCGTCCTTTCTACCTAAGGAATCTCTATTCGATTGCTCTTGTGTTTATCTTGAGCTTTCCGGCGGGCCTTTCCGCCACAAACCAGGGCGCCGGAGCAGGCCCGGAGGATGTTTACGGTGGCAGGGTGTTCGGTTAAGGTGTCTATTTCCATATAGGGCACAATGCGGAAATAAAACGCTGTTTCATTTCTCAAAGGAGCCGTTTTCATGATAAAAGCCTTGAAGCTCGGAGTGGCTGCAGCCCTGTTTATAGGCGCCGCGGGCTCCGCCGCGGCAGATGATTTCACCACCGGCCTGAGGAGCTTGGGATACAGCCTGATCCCGGCACCCCGGCAGGTCGAGCTGACCGGCCGTGAGGTAAACCTGGGCCCGGGCTGGTCGCTCGAGTGCGAGCTCGGGCCCGGACACATCGCCTGCCTGAGCCTGGTCCGGGGCCTGCGCGAGCTGCACGGCCTCGAGCCGGCCGGCACGGGTGGCCCCGCCATAGTCCTGCGGGTGGCCCCCGGCACGGTGAAAGACACTCCCGACCCGCTGCTCAACCGGCAAGGCTACCGGCTGAGTATCGGCTCCGGGAGAATCGAGGTCGTCGGGGAAGCCGAGCCGGGACTGTTTTACGGGGTGCAGAGCCTGCTGCAGCTCATCCGCAAAGATGACGCCGGGAGCTGGTTACTGCCGGAGGGAGAAATCCGCGATTGGCCGGCCCTGCAGCTTCGTTTCATGCACTGGGACACCAAGCACCACCAGAGCCGCCCCGAGACCCTCAAACGCTACCTGGACCAGGCGGCCCTGTTCAAGATCAACGCCGTGGGCTTCGAGATCGAGGACAAGTACGAATACCCGCGGCACCCGGTAATCGGCGCGCCAGGCGCCTACACCAAGGACGAGATGCAGGAGCTCACCGCCTACGCCCTCGAGCGCTTCATCCAGCTCGTGCCGCAGGTGCAGGCCCCGGCGCACATGGCCTACGTGCTCAAGCACCCGGAATTCGCCCACCTCCGCGCGGACGGCATCAACTACCAGGCCTGCATGTGCGATGAGGAAGCCATTAAGTTGATCCTGGACATGTACCAGGACATGATCGACGCCACCCCGGGAGTGAAGTATTTCCACGTGTCCACCGATGAGGTCTATTACGCCGGAATTTGCAAGAAGTGTAAGAAACCCTACAATGCGGAAAACAGGAGCCTGTTTTGGGTCGACTATGTCAACCGCGTGCACGCCTGGCTCGCAGAAAGAGGCCGCCGGATGATCTGCTGGGTCGAGTATCCGCTGCTGACCGAGCATATCCGGCTTCTTCCCCGAGGCCTGATAGATGCTATCACCGTGCCGAACAGAAGCGGTGAGTGGCTGGCCGCCGAGAACAAGGCAGGTATCGACCAGTTGATTTACAGTTCGCAGGGATACCCCGAGCTGCTGTTCCCGAATTATTTTCCTGCAGTCTACCGCGGCAGAAAAACCGGGGGGTGGCTGACAGAGCCCATTCGCAGCGTATCCAGCCTGCTGGGCCGCGCGGCCAACCCGCTCGGCACCTTCTGCGCAGCTTGGGACGACGCAGGACTGCACGGTGAGACTTTCTGGCTGGGCTGGGCCACAGCGACCCAGTACGGCTGGAGTCCGGGCCAGCCCACTGCCGAGCAGAGCGTGGCCGATTTCATGGATGTTTTCTACGGCCCGGGCAACCAGGACATGGTGGAGGTCTACCGGACGCTGATGAAGGGTGCGCAGTTTTTCGAGTCAAGCTTCGACCGGGTTCCCTCCAAAAATACAAAACCCTCTTACGGCAACCCCTGGGCCAAAGATCGCGGCACCACCCGCATCGATCTCACCCTCGAACCTCCGGCGCTGCCTTTCTCCTGGGACTGTATCATGGTGGTGGAACCAACTTTCAGCAGGCGCTATGGAAAAATTCTT
>CAZSTM010000631.1:637-2264 GCA_964609635.1 uncultured Gemmatimonadales bacterium | reverse complement strand
CGGTGGAAAGGTTTCCACTCAACCCCCCTCCCTTCCAGGCACAAAGGCACAAAGTCCCTTCCGTACACTCCTTTGTCTCTCTGTCACTCTGTCTCTTTGTCTCTCTGTCACTTTCTTTGGGCTTTATGTCTGTCTATGTGCCTGTCTGTAATATCTCTTTCAGCAGCTCCCGGCCGCCGGCATCCAGCATACGCTCGGCGAGCCGCCTGCCGGGTTCTGTCTCCGGATGTCCCAGGAGCTTATCGCGCAAAAGCCTGCGGCCCTCGAGGTCGGCAATCATCCCTTGCACCTGCAGCTCTCCCCCGGGCCGAAGCACGGCCCATACACCGATAGGCACCTGACAGCCGCCGCCCAGTGTGCTGAGGAAGAGGCGCTCGGCCTGAACCTCGAGCGTAGTGCCGGGATCCGCCAGGAAAGAAACCAGCTCCGCGGTGGGGCCGTCGTTTTGACGGTACTCGAGCGCCAGGGCGCCCTGGCCCGCCGCCGGAGTAATCTCTTCAGGCGAAAACACCTCGCCGATCCGATTCTCCAGTCCCAGGCGCACCAGACCGGCCTCGGCCAGTACGATGGCATCATACCGGCCGGCATCCAGCTTACCCAGGCGGGTATCCACGTTGCCGCGCAGGTCGGCATATTCCAGGTCGGGCCGCAGGCTTTGCAGCTGCACCCTGCGCCTGAGACTGCCGGTGCCTAAAGTGCTGCCCGACGGCAGGTCTTTAAAAAGCCGGTTTTCCCGGCTGACCAGCACATCGCCCCCGTGGCTGCGACGGGTGACCACCCCGGCAACCAGGCCCTGAGGCAGCTCGGTGGGCAGGTCTTTCATGCTGTGGACCGCCAGGTCCACCTCGCGCGAGCTGATAGCCTGCTCCAGTTCTTTGGTAAAAAGCCCCTTGCCGCCGACCTTGGATAGAGCCACATCCAGTATCTTGTCACCCTTAGTCTTGATAATCCTGATCTCGACCTCGAGGCCGGCATGGCGACTGAGCAGGGAGTCCCGCACGAAATTCGCCTGCCAGAGGGCCAGCTTGCTTCCCCGCGAGCCGATTACCAGCTTACCAACGGCCACTTATCCTCCTTTATCCAGCTCGAAAAGGAAACGAACCATCTCTGCAGGACTCATTTCGGCCAGTTTACGGGGATCTTTCTTGAGACGGCTGGTCGGGGCATGTAAAATTTTCTTTACAAGCTGAACAGTCATCCGCTCGACCAGCTTGCGGTCGCCCGGGGAAAGGTGGCCCAGTTTGCCCAGCATTTTTTCTACTTCCGCCGAGCGAATGCGCTCCACGCTCTCGTGCAGTGATTTGAGCAGGGGTACTACGGCCAGGGATTCGTACCATCGGATGAAATCCGCGGCCTCGGAGGCAACGATCTCTTCCACCAGGTCTACCTGGGAGACGCGGTCGGCCGCATTCTGCTGGACCACATCCTCCAGGTCGTCCAGGTTGTAAAGAAAACAGTTCTCGTAATCCCCCAACGCCGGGTCTATATCCCGCGGCACCGCCAGGTCGAGAATGAACAACGGCCGCTCGCGGTGCGGCCGCTCGATCTGCCTGAACTCGGCCAGGGTGACGACCTGCTGGCCGGCCCCCGTGGTGCTGATCACCAGATCGGCCGCGGCCAATGCCTC
>CAZSTM010000631.1:0-627 GCA_964609635.1 uncultured Gemmatimonadales bacterium | reverse complement strand
TGGGATCGAGGATGTAGCCAGGAGCGCCGGTAGAGCTGATCAGGATGTCGACCCGGGAGAGAAAGTTGGAAAACTCATCGTACTTCACCGCGGAGCCATGATAGGTAATCGCCAGTTGCACGGCTTTCTGGTAAGTACGATTGGCTACCAGCACCGTTTCCACGCCGCTGTCTACCAGCAGCGAAAGAGTCAGCTCGCTGGTCTCCCCGGCGCCCAGGATGATCGCCTGCTTGCCGGAGAGGTCGCCGAATATTTTTCGCGCCAGCTCCACGGCGGCCGAGCTGACACTGACCGCCCCGGTACCTATAGCGGTCTCGGTGCGCGCCCTTTTACCTACCTTGACCGCCTGCTGGAAAAGACGGGAAAGCACCCTTCCTGCGGTCCTGGTCGACTGGGCCAGGCGGTAGGCCTCGCGCACCTGCCCCAGAATCTGGGACTCGCCTAGCACCATCGAGTCGAGACTCGTGGCTACCCGGAAAAGATGGCTCACCGCTTGAAGTTCCTGTTGGAAATAAAAATGCCGCTCGCTTAAGCTAACCGGCTCACCGTACTTTTTACTTAAGATCCCCTCGATACCTCGGCTGAGCTGCCCGGTCTCCTGGCTGTAGGCGTATACCTCGGTGCGGT
>CAZSTM010000630.1:865-2266 GCA_964609635.1 uncultured Gemmatimonadales bacterium | reverse complement strand
CTGCTAACGCCATAAGGAACAGCAATATGCTAACTGTTAGAGAAACAAAACTCGTTATCGGCTAGCTGCGCAGGGGAAAAGTGAGGGACTGCTACGAACTGGACGATTACCTGCTGCTGGTGGTCACGGACCGTATCAGCGCTTTCGATGTAGTGATGCCCAATGGTATCCCTTACAAAGGCCGGGTTCTTAACGGTCTGAGCGCTTTCTGGTTCGAGAAAACCGGGCACCTGGCGAAAAATCACGTTGAAACCACCGATGTGGCCCGGATAGTGGAAATGTTTCCCGGTCTGGCCGGGGCCGAAGAGATACTCGAAGGGAGATCTACCCTGGGCCGAAAGGCAGAGCCGATTCCGGTGGAATGTGTGGTGCGGGGGTATCTGGCCGGCAGCGCCTATACCGAGTACGCCCATCAAGCAACCGTGGCCGAGGTTCCCATGCCGGCCGGGATGGTGCGCAACCAGAAGTTCGACTCTCCCCTGTTCACTCCGGCCATAAAAGCGGAGACCGGCCACGATGAAAATATCTCCATCGAAAAGATGAAAGAAATTATAGGCGATGACCTGGGTCGGCGGGTAATCGAGCTCTCGCTGAAGCTGTATGATTTCGCCTGCACCGTGGCGGCGGACAGGGGTATTCTGATCGCTGATACCAAGTTCGAGTTCGGAATGATCGGCGACGATCTGGTGTTGATCGATGAGATGTTCACTCCGGACAGCAGCCGTTTCTGGCTGGCGGAGAACTACCGGCCTGGTGACCACCAGGAGGGTTTCGATAAACAGCCTCTGCGAGACTGGCTGCAGAAGCTGACCGATGCGGGCAAATGGGACAAGACCCCTCCGGCTCCGGAGCTGCCCCCGGAGATTATCAGCTACATGAGCGAGCTTTACCGCCGCGCCTATCGTATGATAACCGGCAGGGAGATAACCTCGAATTAGAAAGGCCATGCATGGCAATCTCGCGGGCTGGCATGCCTATTATCATTGCCCTGCTCTTGCTGCACCTGATCTTTCTGGTTGCCTCCCGGCTGGTCGGAAGCATGCCGGCGGCCGGATTTCTCTCTTCGGCTCTGACAGTCCTGGCCATTGTATTCGCCCTGTTGAGTCTGTTCGGCATCTTTTTCTTCCGCGATCCAGAGCGAAAGGTGCCGCAGGGGGACAGCCTGGTAGTGAGTCCGGCGGACGGCCGGGTGCTGGGAGTGGTAGAGGTCGAGGAGACGGAATTTCTCAACGGCCCCTCAAGCCGGGTGAGCATTTTTATGAATCTTTTTGACGTGCACGTTAACCGCTTTCCCGTAAGCGGCGAGGTTCGCTACAAGAAATACCGCCCGGGAAAGTTTTTCAACGCCTCCCTGGACAAAGCCAGCCTGGACAATGAATCTCTGGCTCTGGGCATCGTTTG
>CAZSTM010000630.1:0-855 GCA_964609635.1 uncultured Gemmatimonadales bacterium | reverse complement strand
CGATCCGCGCCCCGGCGTAAGTCCCGGCATGCACCAGGATCAGATCGCCGGGCTTATTGCCCGCAGAATAGTCTGCAACGTGGAGGAAGGCGCTTCATTGAAACAGGGCGAGCGTTTCGGCATGATCTGCTTCGGCTCGCGTCTCGAGGTCTATCTGCCTCCCGCCGCCCGCTGGCAGGTGACAACCGGCGACCGGGTGGTGGCTGGAGAAAGCATCCTGGCAACCTTACCATGAGAATCCCCAGAAAGACATTCATCCTGCCTAGCGCGTTCACCGCGGGCAACGTTTTTTGCGGCTTTTTTTCCGTGATAAGCACGATACGCGGCGATCTGAATTTAGCCTGCTGGCTTATCGTAGTGGCCGCGCTGCTGGATTTCATCGACGGCAAGGTGGCGATGATCTCCAACACTTCCAGCGCTTTCGGCATCGAACTGGATTCCCTGGCCGATATAGTCTCGTTCGGCGTAGCCCCGGGCACTATAATGTATCAGCTTTTTCTCAAGAATCACGGTGAATGGTCCTGGGTGGTGTCTTTCCTTTTCGTGCTCTGCGGAGCCCTGCGCCTGGCCCGTTTCAATGTCGAAACCAAAGGGCCGGATAAAACCGTGTTCAAAGGACTGCCGATTCCGATGGCGGCCGTGACTCTGATAAGTTTCGTCCCGTTCCGCACCACCGATTTCTTTCAGAACTTCCTGTCCGATTTCAACTATGGCCGTTTCCTGGTTCTGATGATTCTGCTTCTGGCCGGGCTGATGGTAAGCAACATCGAATATCCCGCCATTCCCCGTTTCGGACTGCGCACTCTCAAGGGACGGGTGGGGTTATTCTTCTTCCTGGCGGGGATCCTGGTCCTG
>CAZSTM010000629.1:0-2271 GCA_964609635.1 uncultured Gemmatimonadales bacterium | reverse complement strand
TGTTGATAGTAGTAATTGGCCAATGAGCGCACGTTATAATAATATAATGGGCCACGGCCAGTGGGGTATGCAGGCCGGTCAATATGTTACAGGAGTCTTTATTGACGCTGAATACAATTATTGGAACAGTTCTCTGGGGCCTAGGGATATTGCTCCGCCGACACCTCCTGATCCTGTACCGTGTGGTGAAGCAGCAGGTTGGTTGTCAGCGGGCGGGCAAAACCGGCCAGTAATGTGCGGGTGAAAACCGGCCACTTTGAGGAGAATCAGGTTCGTCATCTAGACTCTCCAGCTTTCCTTTTGCTGGAGGCTCGATATGGCGAATCAACTCAAAATGGCCAAGATTCACTCGATTCTGACACTTCGGGAGCAGGGCTGGTCGTTCCGGCAGATTGCTGGGATGCTGGGGATCCACCGGGAAACGGCGGCCCGGTACGTCCATCTGGCTGAGGCTGGGGCCAACCCGCCCCCCGGCTCGACCGATCAAAACCAGCCAAACCTGCCCCCCGGGTCCGCCCTTGACTCACAACGCGGTGTTGCCGCTGAAAGCCGCGAAGCGGCTGTTGCGTGTCAAGGGTCCGGCGATCAAAACCGGCCAAACCCGCCCCCCGGGTTTTTGGGCCCTCCGAGTCTGTGTGAGCCCTTCCGCGAGGTCGTCAAAGAGAGCTTGGAACGGGGGCTGTCATACCAGCGGATCTGGCAGGACCTGCGTATAGAGCACGGCTTCGAGGGTAGTTACGACAGCGTCAAGCGCTTCGCCCGGCGGCTCAACGGGGGCCGACCTCTGCCCTTTCGGCGGATGGAGTGTGAGCCGGGGGCGGAAGCCCAGGTGGACTTCGGTACGGGAGCTCCGGTCCTCCAACCGAACGGCAAGCGGAGGCGGCCCCATGCCTTCCGCATCATCCTGAGTCACTCGCGTAAAGCTTATAGTAAAGTGGTTTGGAGACAGACCACTGAGAACTTCATCAGATGCCTGGAGAATGCCTTCTGGTATTTCGGTGGGGTTCCCAAGACTTTGGTCATCGACAACCTCAAGGCGGCGGTGAAGCATCCCGACTGGTACGATCCCGATCTGAATCCCAAGATTCAGGCCTTTAGTGAACACTACGGCACGGTGATACTGCCCACCAAGCCGCGCATGCCGAGACACAAGGGCAAGGTGGAAGGCGGCGTGGGCTACGTACAAAGAAACGGCCTGAAGGGTTTGGAGTTCAACAGTCTTGCCGAGGAGAACCGCCACCTGCAGCACTGGGAAACCACGGTAGCCGACACGCGAATCCACGGCACAACCCGCAAACAGGTGAAAAAAGCCTTTGAGGAAGCCGAACAACCGGCCCTGCTACCGTTGCCCGCGACGCGGTTCCAATTCTTTCATGAAGCCAAGAGGTCCGTTCATCGTGACGGTCATGTAGAGGTGGACAAGGCCTACTACTCGGTACCGCCGGAGTACCTGGGGCGGAAGGTATGGGTTCGCTGGGATGGGCACACAGTGCGGATCTATGACCACCGCATGCAGCAGATCGCCCTGCATTTACCGAAAGAACCGGGTCGCTTCAGTACCCAGAATCAACACATTGCCGCCGAAAAGATTTCCGCTGTGGAACGAGGAGCGACCTGGTTACTTGACAAGGTCAGCCTAATCGGCCCACACAGCAGCCGCTGGGCCGAGGCCATGCTCGAACAGCGGGGTATCCAGGGCGTGCGGGTGCTTCAGGGTTTGCGCAGCCTGTCCTATCGGCATCCCTGCGATCATATTGAACAAGCCTGTGAAATTGCTTTGAGCCACGGTGCCTACCGGCTGCGGGACCTCCGCCAGCTGATCAAACGGCGGGCCCCGAAGCAGGAATCATTCGAGTTTATGGACCAGCATCCGATTATCCGGTCTCTGACGGAGTATGACCAACTGGTCCACAACGCATTTATCAAGGAGCCATTAAAATGAATGAGAGTTTACAGACGGCATTGAAGAAACTTCGCCTGTCCGGACTGAGCCAGTCGCTGGATGTTCGGCTGCAAGAGGCCGCCGGCCATAGCCTGAACCATGCCGAGTTCCTGGAGTTGATCCTACAAGATGAGCTGGCCGTTCGAAACGAAAGACTCATGAATCGGCGGATCAAAGCGGCTCTGTTTCGAGAATTGAAAACCCTGGAGGATTTCGATTGGGCATTCAATCCTTCGATCAAGAAAAAACAGATTTTCGACCTGGCCACCTGCCGGTTCATCCGTGAAGCCAGATCGATTCTGTGTCTCGGGCCACCAGGTACGGGCAAG
>CAZSTM010000628.1:0-2288 GCA_964609635.1 uncultured Gemmatimonadales bacterium | reverse complement strand
AAGATCTCGGGCTGGTCTTAAGCGGTGAGGTCGTGAAAGAAATAATAATCGAGAGATAGCCCTTAAATCCAGAGAAAGATTTTTTGTTTACTTTTTGATTTAGTCGCTTCTCCAGCGGCAATCTTTGTCCCTTTAAACCTGTCCCTCCCCTAAGGTTGCAGCTCTTGCATCCCAGCCGACCGCAGATTTTGATGAGGCAAGACAGCAAATGATTCCACCTGATGATTTTGTCAAAATATTATTCAGGGATCTTTCCGGAAGATGATATTTTGTCCGGCCACCTGACTATCTTATCAACATTCAGGGTAACTCCGACTCTTGCAGTTTATGCTTGAACCTTGGACAGTAAATATTTTAAATCCGACCCACTCGAAAAACCCTCGTACCTTTTGTGCTGAAAGGACTGACAGGGTAAGATAGGAGAATAGCATGGAGAGACAGATTGTAAAAATCGTTCCCTGCCTGGATATAAAAGACGGCCGGGTGGTCAAGGGAGTGAAATTTGTCGATCTCAGAGATGCCCGCGATCCGGTAGAGGCGGCTGTTACCTATTGCAGGCAAGGCGCTGATGAATTGGTTTTCCTGGACATTGCCGCCACGCTCGAAAACCGGGGTACCCGGATTGAATGGGTCAAAAAAGTGGCTGAAAAGGTAACCGTCCCTTTTACTGTAGGGGGCGGAATAAGAAATATGGAGGATATGAAAGCCTTATTCGATATAGGCGTAGATAAGGTTTCTATCAATACTGTGGCCGTAAGAAATCCACAGCTGATCAGCGAGGTTTGTCGGGAATTCGGGAAAGAAAAACTCGTGGTGGCTATCGACGGCTTAAAGAATCCTCCGGAGAGCAAGAAGCCGAGACTGGAAGTGGTTGTCAGCGGCGGAGAGGAATCCACAGGTATCGAGCTGGTCGAATGGGCAAAGAAAGTGGAGGAATTGGGCGCCGGAGAGATTCTACTCACCAGCAAGGACGCCGACGGGACAAAGGATGGTTACGACCTCGAGATGACCCGGGCGGTAGCCGAGGCGGTGCAAATTCCGGTAACCGCCTCCGGAGGAGCAGGAAAGCTGGAACACTTCTATCAGGCGGTAGTGGAGGGTAAAGCATCGGCGGTTCTTGCCGCTTCTGTCTTCCATTTCGGTGAAATTTCAATTCCTGAAACGAAGAGATTTCTACAGGAAAAAGGCCTGCCGGTCAGTATCCAGGCCTTCTAGGCATGCACCTGCCGAAAGTAGATATGTTGCCGGTCGGAATTTCTACATATTAGACAGGCGGCGCACACAAAAAGACCGTGATGTGCGTTATCGCACAATGAGAGGAACCGTGAAAGACAGGCTGAACACTTGGGTTTTGGAAAGATTTTCAGAGGAAGTTTATAAACGGACTTTGCTTGGTTTTCGGTTTAGTTTCCTGCCGCAGCTTTTTTATTGCCTCTTCATAGTAGGGCCAGGAGGTTTCTACATATTCGCAGTTGGTACACCTGGCTAGAGCGATCCCGCATTCGTACTTGAGACCTAATGATTTTTTTCCGCATTCCGGGCATTTATGCATCAAAATCTCCAGGTTAGAAGCCGTCCGCGCACTCCCGGAGGAGTATTTTTATGAACCTAGCGGTGAGTATATTACGAGTTTTCTACTCTTTAGCAAGATGCGTGCCTGTTTCCATTTCCGGTGGTTTCCCTGACTCGCCGGGGTCAATTTTTCAGGGGGCCCACTGCTACCGGTCAAGCTCCGCCTGGAGTGGCTTAATATACCTTTTCTCGATGAACTCCGCCCGCTGAGGCAGCAATCGGGCCAGGATGCGAAAATGATCCAGCGCTCGAGTTCGTCTAAAGGGATCTTTCAAGTACAGCATTGCCAGAGCCAGATGAGTTTGGCTGTCATTCGGATTTTTTTCCAGGATCATCTTGTAATGTTTCTCCGCCAGGAGCGGTTTGCCGGATTCCATTAGCAGGTTTGCAAAGTTGAAATTCGCAGAGATATCAGTACTGTCCACTGCAAGAGCCCGGAGATAAAATTCCTCCGCCTGCTTAAAGTTTCCCCCGCTGCGCTCGATCATACCCATATTTACCAAAGTCGCCAGATGCCGGGGATTCCCATACAGCAGCTTGTGATAATAGTATTTCGCCTTACCGACTTTGTTCAATTTGTGGTTGATCAGACCCAGCATGTGAAGAGCATCTTCATCTTCAGGTCGGGCGGTCAACACAAGCTCATACTGCTCGATCGCTTCCTCGAGTTTTCCCGCCTGGAAGTAGCTATCCGCCATGGTCTTCAACAGCGGCTG
>CAZSTM010000627.1:0-2294 GCA_964609635.1 uncultured Gemmatimonadales bacterium | reverse complement strand
CCTGGGGGTGCTGCACGCTCTGGTGGACATGGGCAACACCGTGGTGGTTATCGAACATAACCTTGAGGTAATTAAAACTGCAGATTATATTATCGATCTGGGACCGGAAGGCGGTGAAGAAGGCGGCCTGGTGGTAGCTACCGGCACCCCGGAAAAAGTAACCGGCGTGGACCTGTCATATACCGGGAAATTTCTACGGCCCTTACTGGAACGCGCAAATGCACCCGGACGACAGGCACATCCGGCATAAAGAAAAACTTTCATGGATCTAAAGGTGAACTAACGATGAGAAAAATGAACCTTATGCTTTGTCTTTTGATTATCCTGGGGCTTACCGCAAGCTGCCGGCTGAAAATAAGGCAGTTAAACAAACGCATCCAGAGGTGGGAATCTCTGGAGAAAAAAGGCGGCCTCGATCAGAAAGTCAGATTCGCCCGCGAAAGCCTGATATTTTTTCTGAACACGTTGGATTTTCAGCGCGGCCGGGAGACCCTGGTCACCGAAGCCGAACGTCTGCGCTACCACCATATTATGAGCCGTCCACAGGTTTTTCTGATAGATTATTACGCCGGCCGCGCTCTTGAATGTCTGGAAACGGATAAAGACTGGGAGAGCGCATCCGCCGAATGGGCGAAAGCCGATTCCCTGACCCTGGGATTCTTACCGGGAGTTCGTACCACCTACAAGATGGTACTGTTACAGCACGGCTACGAACAGTACCTGAAAGAGATCTCCGAGGAGGGCTTCCGTTACAAGCGGATGGAGCGGCAGTTTCCCGGGATGATGAAGGCTATGCGTAAAATGAGCGAATATCAGTTCCGTCTGGCCAAACATCTTCAGTCCCAGGGGTTGACCGACCAGGCGATCGAGCATTACCTGCTGGTATTCAGGCGCGATCCGGAAAACTATGCAGAGGCCAATCGCATAGTGAAATCTGTCACCGGCCAGGTTATCCGGGAAATTTACGACGAGCGCTACCGTAAGAACCAGGCTGATCAAGGATACCAGAGTATGCGCAGGGAACTGTACGTAATGGTGGAAGACCAGATGGAACAAGCCCGCCGGACCTATGGAGATTCGGCGGATATGTATCTGCCCGGAATTATCTCCACCATGGCCGAGCGTTTCAATGACACGCCGGAGCAGCTAATGGATCTTTACATGATCACCAAGCACGATATGGAAGGAACGCTCAACCAGTATTTATCCCTATGGCGTCACCAGGTTCTCAGAGGCCAGGAGCCGGTAAAACCGGTTTATTATGAATAAAAATGTAAAAAACATCCTTGATAGCTTGACAACCTTAAATTTTCCTCTATCTTCAGAATTGATAGAATGAATTACCTGGCTGCCCGAGCAGGGACTACCGGCAACAGCGGCGATATTTTCGAAGTTTCTCGTTACGGGTGATCCCGGAGGCTCGATTGATGAAAGATCGTCGGCAGAAGGGTTTGGACGGGGAGCGGATCGCCGCCGAATATCTCGAGGCGCAGGGTTACCATTTGCTGGAGCACAGGTACCGCTTCGGGCACAAGGAGATAGACTTGATTGCCCGCAAGGGCGACCTGGTTATTTTCGTGGAAGTAAAAAGCCGCCGGAGCGATTCTTTCGGCCCGGCGAACTTGAGTATAACTGCCAAGAAACAACGTAATCTGATTGCGGCCGCCGAGGCGTATCTTCTGGAAAAAGAGTTGATAGAGGGCGAGGAGGGACGGTTTCGCTTCGATGCCATCCTGCTTCACCCTCCGGGAAGCGACGGGGATGTTCGTCTGGAACACATCACCGATGCTTTTCGCCCCTGAGGCGGCGAAAATACTCCACCATTAAAGGAGTTCCGACATGGAATATCTGGGTGTTGATGTCGGTTTCGGTTACACGAAATCGTTCAACGGAGAGCGCTCGGTCATTTTCAAATCTCTTATTGGGGATGCCACCGAGATCCAGTTTGAATCCGGCTTCTCGGAAGGCAGCGCGCTGGAAAATCTCCATATTACGGTCGATGGCCAGGATTATTTCATAGGAGACCTGGCGGAAAAACAATCCAACGTGCGGGAATTCACCCTGGACCAGAACACCATGCTCGAAAGGTCGGCCAAGGTCATGGCTCTGGCTGCTATCAGCTGCTACTCCACCAGCCCCCGCCAGGAATTCAGCATAGTAACCGGACTGCCGATTCGCTATTTCAAGCAATTGCGTTCGCGTTTCATTTCCCTGCTCGAGGGTGAACACTCTTTAGTCCTGCATAACCGGGCCAGTGAAAACCAGGAAATCAGCCTGATTATCAGAAACGTCCG
>CAZSTM010000626.1:0-2295 GCA_964609635.1 uncultured Gemmatimonadales bacterium | reverse complement strand
TTAGTGCCTCTCTAGCAAATTAAGTTGACCCCCTCCGGGTGAATACTTTACCGGTACTAAGCTGAACTAAAAAAACCGCTGGATGCCGATGCCTGGATAAATTATTCCAGAGCCGGCTTCATAATCCAGCGGTTTTTTTGCGCGAGTCTAACCCCGGAGCTCCACCGCTTTGGCCGCGATGTTTTGTCCCAGCTTGTTCGCCCGCTCCCGGTCGATCCCCTGTGGTGTCTTGCAGGCCACCGCGCCGAAATGGACCGGTGGATGTCCCTCGGCGATGCCGCCCGCATAAATCAGCATTCCCCGCACCAGCATCCCGGCGATCATGGTCATCTCGGCAAAAGAACCTCCGCCTCCGCCCGGCCAGTTCTGGGTGACAAAAACCCCTCCCAGCTTGCCGGCCAGAAGGTCTGCAGGCTGGGGAGAGTCGAGAAATTTTTTCATCTGCCAGGAGCAGGAGCCCTCGTAGTTCGGGCACCCCAGAATCACCGCCCCGGCCTGTTCGAGAAAGGCGGTGTCCACCCGGTCGTAGCTCATCACTTTGACTTCCACCTCCGGAACGCTGGTGCAGCCCTGTTCGACCATGCCCGCCATGCGCTCGGTGTTGCCGGTCTCGCTGTGATAGATGATAGCGATCTTAACCATTGCCAAAATCTCCCCCTGGTGTTTGATTTGACTGGATATCTTTCAGGCTCGAAATTAAAGCATGCCCCGGATTTGAGCATCAGATCCCGTAAAAACAAGCTAAGCTGTCCCGGCTGGTTTGTAAAGAAACCCCCGGGGCGGGATTGTCCGGCACGAGGTCAAACCACAGCCTGTCCGGGCATGAAAAACCCAAGTCATTGACAACTGTCGCTCAAAAGATATTTTTGTACAATGAATTATCCCGCAGGAAAGCTGCGAGAGATTTTATTCGAAACCTCCCGTAAGACTTTCTCTTATTCAACCTGAAGAGATTCTCTTATGCTCTATCCCCAATCCAATCCCTTTCGAGAGATGCTCGTCCTGGACGGTTTCTGGCTGTTCAAGGCGGATCCGGCCGACCGGGGCCTCAAGGAGGAATGGTTCTCAGCCTCCCTCGAGGATGCCGAAACCGTGGCCGCTGGCGCCGCTTTCAACGAGCAGCTTCCGCAGCACTTGAACCACCTGGGCAGTGTCTGGTACCAGCATATCGTGTACCTTCCCTCCGACTGGGCGGAAAAGCGGGTGGTTGCGCGTTTCGGGTGCGCCAACTGGAACGCGGACATCTGGCTTAACGGCCGGCTGCTGGGCAGCCATTCAGGCGGCTATATCAGCTTCGAGCTCGAAACCGGCGACCTTTTGCGCCCCGGCCGGCAGAACACCCTGACCGTGCGGGTGGACATGAAACTCTCTCGCAGCACCGTGCTCCAGGACGGTCGCTCGATCGGCCACTGGTGGGGCTACGGCGACAAGTACCCCCCGGTTTCCGGCGACTACTTCCCCTGGGGCGGCCTCCAGCGCCCGGTTATCCTCTATGCCACCGCCGAAGACTACATCTCCGACATTACGGTGACCACTGCTATCGACGGTACTCCAGGGACTTCCAACTGCACCGGCCTGGTGGACTACCGGGTGGAAGTCACCGGCTCAGGCGAAGTGGAAGCGCGCCTGGACCAGGCCGCGGCCCGGGGTGCCGAGGGAAGGCTCGCTATCGGGAAAGTTCGCCTCTGGAGCCCGGAAGAGCCCAACCGTTACCGCCTGGAAGTTACCTTAAGTAAAGACGGCCGGCCGGTGGACCGCTATGAGCTGATGATCGGCGTGCGCACCGTGGAAATCACCGACCGGCAGGTGCTGGTCAACGGCAAGCCTTACCATTTCCAGGGCCTGGGCCGCCACGAGGATTTCCATGTAGTGGGAAGCGGGGTCAGCCTGCCGCTTCTGGTCAGGGACTTTTCTCTACTCAAATGGCTGGGAGTAAACGCCATCCGCGCCGGGCACTATCCGCCCAGCGATGAGCTGCTGGAAGCCGCCGACCGGCTGGGCATCTTCGTTTTCGATGAGGTGCCGGCGAATGCTTTCTACCACGGACGGATTGCCGAGGGCGAGACACTCGAAGACCTGGTACCGGAAGCTTTCAAGGAAAACCATAAGCAGGCCATTGTTGAAATGATCGCCCGCGACAAGAACCACCCTTCGGTTGTCGCCTGGTCGGTGGCCAATGAGCCCGACAGCACCAAAGAGCTCTGCGCGGACTACCTCAGGGAAATCTACCAATTCACCAAGAAGCTCGACAGCCGCCCGGTGATTTTCACCTCCTGCGGAGGGCTGGATGACAAG
>CAZSTM010000625.1:0-2300 GCA_964609635.1 uncultured Gemmatimonadales bacterium | reverse complement strand
ACCGCAGTAATAAAAAATAGGGACCCACATGCCGAGCAGCAGCGCGGTCCAGGGAATATCGGGATGAGCGGCGGGCAGGATCATGTGGAGTCGTTCCGGGTTGTGTTCAAAGAACGAGGAGGCACCCCCTATGGCTTTGAAGCCCAGCAGCATGGTAACCAGGCCGCCGGCCATCAGCGCAGAGCCCAGGAAGAGGTCGGCCCAGGCGACAGCCTTAAGTCCGCCCCAGGTGGTGTACAGGGCGGCGATGGCCCCGATAATCCAAACCGCCTTGGTCATGTCCATATCGAAGATAGTATGAAGGGTCAGGCCGCCGGAATAGAGCACCGCCGTAATGGTAACAGCCACGTAGATTACCATAGTGTAGAACGCCATAATGCCTCGTGCTGCGGGGTTATAGCGATACTCGAGGTATTCCGGCATGGTGTAGATACCACTGCGCAGAAAGCGCGGCAGGAAAAAGAAGGCCACGATTATGATGCCGATCGAGCCGGTCAACTGCCAGCTGGAAACTGCCAGACCCACATTGCCCGCCCCCTGGCCTGCCATCCCTACAAACTGTTCGGTCGAAAGATTGGCCGCCACAATGGAAAAACCGATCAACCACCACTTCAGGCTGCGGCTTGCCAGAAAATAATCCTCACTGGTCTTCTCCCGCCTGCTCTTTAACATACTGAAACCGACTACGGCCAGAATGAATACCATAAAAGTTGCCATATCAAATGCACTGAATTGTTTCATTAATCCTGCCCTTTATTTAGTCCTTAGCTTTCGCAATCACGAATCACACGGATGGAGCATGGGTGGAACTTTTCCCCTGCCCCGGCCAGAGTATGTTGGTTTAATTAATAATTCGGATCAGGCAGATTGCCATATATCTCGTGGAAGTGATTCTAAAAATACTTACCGGCAGTGAAATTTACCAATCTTATCTTCCCGTGTTTTTCACCTGAATGAGTATCGCCTATCCGGTAAAAATTCTCTCCAATTTATCATACATCTCCCGCGCAGCAAATGGAAAAACGGCGGATTATTGACATTCGCACGGCCGGAGATTATGATATATATAGTAAGTTAAACTTTTTTATCCCTCTCACATTCAAACAAAGGAGGCCGGCCGAACAGGATTGATTTCTGAGGGAAGTCGATTTTCCACTCTTTGTCTTTCAAGGGAAGTCGGGTAGCCAATCCCGCGCTGACGTGCAGCCGTGGGGAGTATTTTCGCAAGGGCCGGGTGGACCACTGTCCCGCTCAAGGGGACGGGAAGGACCATCCAGCATACAGCCCTGCTCCCAAGCCGGAAAACCTTGGGCCAAAGAACTTTCTTCTCGACCTTTTCACGTCTAAAAGGAGAAAGAAAAATGTTTAAAAAATTCTACCGGTTGATTCCCACACTCTGTTTTACTTCGCTGTTCCCCATTCTCACCGCGGCTCAGGAAGTCGATGAAACACCAACCATCCTGGTGACCGCCACCAAGCACGAAGCCCGGATCCAAAGCCTGAGCACTTCCGCCACGGTAATCACCGCCGAGGAGATTCAAACCAAGGGACACAAAAACGTGGCCGAAATCCTGCGCGACATCGCGGGATTCGATGTCGTTCATACCGGCGGTCCCGGAGGATTGTCATATCCTCAGATGCGCGGGATGACCGGAAAGTTCATGGTGGTGCTGATCGACGGGATGCGGGTGAACGACCCTGCCGACCCCAACGGCGGAGTGGGAACGCTGTTCAGCCACCTGACCACCGAGGATATCGAACGCATCGAGGTGGTGCGCGGCTCCCAGAGTCCTCTTTACGGCTCGAACGCCGCCGCCGGGGTGATCAACATTATCACCCGCTCAGGGCGCGGAACCGGCGAGCTGAAAGCCTCCTATGAGGCCGGTTCGCTGAAAAGCCAGCGGATTAACTTCGGTTACGGTATCCAGAAACAGGGGTTCAAGTTCCGGTTCGACCAGGGAATCACCGCCACCGACGGCGTTATCGACCTGGAGATCTACCGCAACTACACCACCAGTGTAAAGCTCGGTTACCGGGAAACGGATAAATTCGACTGGGAAACCCTGGTCCGCTTTACCCGCATGGAACAAAACTTTGCCGAGTTCAATGAGAATTACGACGGTGAATACGGCGGGGCGTTCTGGGCCGTGCAGCTTCCCGATCCCTACCAGGAGAACCGGTTCGACTACACCACGGTAGCCAACCGGTTCAAGCATTCGATCAAGGACACCTGGCAGCACGAACTCAATTTCGGTGTCAGTGTCCGGAATCGTCATACTTACGACCCAGACAACGGCCTG
>CAZSTM010000624.1:0-2302 GCA_964609635.1 uncultured Gemmatimonadales bacterium | reverse complement strand
GCCGTCGCGGCGGACGTTGCGGACGGCGACCTTGGCCTCTTCGCAGAGTTCGCGCACGCGGCCCACCATCCGCTGCCGGACCTCCATCGACAGCGGTGGAACGGCCTGGCGGATGACGCGGCCGTCGTTTTGCGGGTTGAAGCCGAGGTCGCTCGCCTGGATCGCCTGCATCTGTTAAAGAATTAATTTTCCGAGACAGGCCGCCGTTCTACCTGCCAACCGGATTTATTATCAGGCGATTCCCCTTTTCGCCGATCCGGAATGCCCGGACAGTCAACAAATTGTGCCTGTCAGGCCCGATAACCCCCTTTTGAACCGTTTTCCCAGAGCCCAGGTCGAGGTTTTTGTAAGCGTATTTGCCGCCGGCCGCCACCTGGAACCTCTGGAGTCGCCGCGGAGTCAAATTCGCGGTGGCTGTAAGCTTTCGATTATTCAGCGGCTCGATAGTCACCCCGTACTCGTAGGGGCGATCGACAATGTCCCGCCACTGGAAACTGCCGTTGAGATGTCCGAACGGATCGCCTTCTTCCGGGTTCTTCCCGGGATCACTGTTGTTTGAGGCAAATGAAATTGACGGGTAGCTTTCATTGCGGCGCAGTTTCCTGAGGTTTATTTCAAAGTATTCCTGCGGCATCTGGAACTCGGGACGTTCCAGGCCTCCGTGTCCGCCCTTGCTCCAGAAAGCCATTATCGCGTGATTGGTTTCCTGCATCGCCTGATAGAATAATCTCGGCCCTTCCCAGCCGACCAGCCTGTCCTGCTTGCCGTTGACTGTCATTATTACCGGGAAATCGACCTCGGGATGTGCTCGCACAAAGGAGACCAGGTCCATACGGTCATAGACGCCGGTTCCCTCATTGGTGAGGATGTTGGCTTCCCTGGGACCCCAGTGCATTTCACAGATGGAATTGGCATACTCGGACATGCGATGGAAATCCACGTTGGGGACCCGCGCCGATGCCGAGGCGAAAAGCTCCGGGTGGCGCAAGGCGAAATTCAAGGTACCGTAGCCTCCCATAGAGGAGCCCTGAATATGCACGCGCTCGGGATCGACATTGTACCGGCCCATCACCCAGCGGATTGTCCACAGCACCCGGCGCTCGGTATAGTTGACATTTATCCCTCCGTAGGGGTCCTCCTTGTTGTAAAAATTGCTGTTCAAGCCATACCAGAAGATGGAGCCTCTCCCGCTGTAGCCGGGAAATTTTTCGCTGTAAAATGTTACCGTGCGCATATCTGGGTAAAGAACCACCCAGTCCTCACCCGCCTGATGGACTGTCCCGTAGCGGCCTCCCGCGCCATGGAGGTTGATCAGCAGGGGATGCCTCACCCAGGGCTTGTAGTCGGCGGACATGGCGACCGCAAACCGGGAGGCCATCCCTTCCCGGGGATGCATGTCCTTATCCACCCAGTGCGTGTACACATCCGCCAGACCGGTCCGGGTTTTCAGTTGTTCCACCAGCACCGGTTGTACCTGTCCCGGAGATTCACGGACAGGCTCTTTCAGGCTGTTTTTTCCGGCAGCGAAGCTAGGGATCAGGTTGCCTTCGGCATCCAGGCTGCCCACCGCATAAAAGGCAGGTTCCTGCTTTTTTACTGTATGGACGAACAGACCGTGCCCGAGCGGAAGCTCCATTGCCAGGTCGGAGATTACGAACCCGCGCTGTTGTCTGTAAATGGAGTTATAAACGTAATCCAAGCTCGAACCCACGGAGACACACTCGGCCAGGACCGCAGCTTCGGCGCAGTTGTCGTCCGTTATCGGGTCGCTGTGGCGGAAAACGCGGTAGCCCTTGACTTTCACGGTGTCTGCATCAAGCCAGGTTATGAAAGTCTGCCCGTTGCCATGCCGGGCCTCCACCAGGGTGGCAAGGGTGGTGTCGGGACGCTGCCTTTGTCCCTCGGCCCGGCTGCTGAAAACCGCCACCAGAGCCAGGGCGCAGCAGAACAACGTGAAAAAACTCTGCACTCTGTTTGCGGGCATTTTGCACCTCCTGATGGTTGAAGGACGGCTGTCCCCGGCATAAACCGGTAATTTGTTGCGCGTATCGGGTCTCAAACCGACACTGTCAATCGAACTTTATTTGCTGTCTGATTCAATGCTACCATTTCTCCCGGCCCGAGTCAAGCGTTGCCCGGGGCGATTTCATCCCTCGGCGCCACTAAATAAAAAAGGCGCAAATCACAAGGACTTGCGCCTTTGGCTTTTTTCACAGGTTCCCGTAGTCTTCTGCGTTATATCAAATTATGATGTTCTCTCCCAATTAGGGGTGCAGTTATTAAGGGCAGGTCGGCTCAGAGT
>CAZSTM010000623.1:0-2317 GCA_964609635.1 uncultured Gemmatimonadales bacterium | reverse complement strand
TCGTGCAAAGAAGTAATTGAAAAAAGCCAGGAAGGCTTTTTTCAACACTCTATTAAAGGGGCCCTGGCAACAGAGCCTGGTGCCCAAGAAATTCGAGTTCGCCCCCGCTGCCGGGACCGGGTGAGTACAAGTTGAGTCAGAGCTCACGCCGGAAATCAAAGGCCGGAGCCGACAGTTACTCTCACCGGGTATGAGGTATTGCCGGCTCCGCCATTGTCCGTCGCCTTGGCAGTAAGCGCATAGGTGCCGGCCGCAGCACCGGTCCAGATAAACTCGTAGGGAGCGGAGTTATCCTCTCCCAGTTTGGTAGAACCCTGGAAGAACTCGACCAGGACCACCGAGCCGTCGTTGTCGTAGGCCAGGGCAGTGACCGTGATATTATCACCGGCGGTAAAAGCTGCACCTTCTTCCGGGTCGGTAATCTCGACACCGGGCCAGATATTGCGCCTGTCGTCTTTTCCGCTGACCACCATTGGACTGACGTCCACCACCTCAAAAGCGTTACCATTGATTTTTTTCAACTGCTCTAGCTCACTATCATTCCAGCGCGTGTCGCTGGCGCCGGTGAAAAACCAGTCGCTCCCGTTGTCGGCCACGATCATCCCGTATTTTTTGAGCGCTTTGGCAATAACCAGAGCCTGGCCAGTGAAGCTCGAAAGGTCATAATCGGCCTTGAGCCTGAAACGAAGGCCCATGGGCGGTCGGTCGGTGTCGTCTGAAGTCGAGGCATAGTGGGTGGCCGGGTAAATATAGGCCCGCTGGCTTTCTTCCACCGTGAAACGGATAGCGTGGTTGACCTCTCCGTCTGCGACCTCCTCGTAGCGCACCAGCCCGGGCAGGATCGGCAGCCCGGCGGCATCCGCCGAGGTCCAGGTATCCGGACGAAGTGCATTGGAACCCAGTTCGAAAACCGCGCCGGAGCCCGCGCTCCAGCCGGGACCCTGGTAATAAGAACTGAAAGTCTCGTAAAGCAGGCAGTTGGTCGAGTCCAGCACCAGGACATGGCGGTCGCCGGTGGAGGATCCACCTCCCTCGATCGGCGGATTCTCAGGAATAGGGTAGGGCCCCGGGTCGCATTCATCCGTGTAGGTGAAACTCAACGGTACCCTGGGCTGGTCGCCGCCTACTACCACAAAAGGGATGCCGTAATTGAGGCTCGAACCGAAATCGGGGTGCAATTGGGTGTAGCCGATATTTATGACATAGTTGTACGAGTTGGAGTGCACCGGAAAGCCCTCCACCGGCTGGTTCCACGGGTTGTCAGCCGGATAGATGCGGCATCCCGCGATAACAGGTGGATCGGGATTGGGAATATTGACAAACAGCGAGCCGGTGGTATCCTCGCCTGCAACCACAGAAAAGGAGCCTCCGATAAAATTCTCCGGAAGGGCAATTCTCAACTTTTCCGGACCGGCTTCCAGGGAGGAGACTTGTTGGTTATTCAGCAAGACTTTGATTTCGGCCCCTGTAGCGACATTCTCCAGAAAGATTTCTAAAGTGTCCCCGGGTGAAGCGTGCATGGGGTTTATAGAAGAGATAGCCGGCGGTCCCCAGGAAATTATATCCGGTTCGACCGCCCCGGCCAGCACTTGCAATAGCGCCAGCAGGTCGAAAATATCCACCCGGCCGTCCTCGGATTTATTGACATTGGCAATCTCCCGCTGCCTTTCCGACTCAGGCCCCTCCGAGGACAAAATTCCCAGCAGTGCAAGCAGGTCAAAGATATTGACCCTTCCATCCTCATTGATATCCCCCCGGTAGGTCGAGGCTGCCTGGAGCGGAGTCTGCGAAAAAGTTACACCCGCCGGGGAGAAAAAAATCAAGAAGCCGGCAAGAATCAAGCTGATCATTTTAAGCATAATAAGACCTCGGGGAAAAACAGTTTAACCGGTAATTTCTATATCAAAGTTTCCGAGGGAGCCGAAGGCTCAGGATAGCTGCTCCGGGATACGGCTCGGTGAGACTTATTTCATCTCGCTTCTTGCCCGCTCCATGTTACGCCGCAGGGACTCCTGCTCCAGGTTCTCACGCTCGCGCAGGTGGCTGCTGCGGTATTGGTCCGCGCGCAGCCTGCCGATTTTTTCCTGCAGGGCCAGGATGATCTCGCTTACCAGGGCCCGGTGCCTGAGGATAACCTCGGGGTCCTTGGTGTAATGGGTAAGGTCTCGAACCACTGTATCCGGGATGTCCGCCAGGGTTTGCGCGCGTTTTATCAGTCCGGCTACCTGCTTATCGCTGTCGAGGCGCAGTTCACGCGCCGTTCGGGCGAGGTCTTCCATGATCCAGAGGGCTTCCCAGTCCTCGATCCCGTCGCGGT
>CAZSTM010000622.1:0-2319 GCA_964609635.1 uncultured Gemmatimonadales bacterium | reverse complement strand
TTCGGAGGTGACGCACCCGTTTGACATGGCCGAGGCGCTAGTCGGCCTGCCTCTGCCTCGAGGTAATCGTGTGGCTATTATCGGCAGCGGTGGTCAGGGAGTGGTCACCTCTGATACCTGTGAGTCCCTAGGACTGCGGGTTCCCGCTTTGGACCAAGAGACCAGCATGAAGCTGAAGGAGACATTACCCCCTCATGCCCCGGTTCCCACAAACCCGGTGGACTTTGCCGGGGGAATGCGCGGGCCGCTCGATGAGGTGCAGGTGGCCGATGCGCTCGCCCGGATAGACTACATCGATGGCATTATCTGCAACACGCCCCATTTTCACGGCGATGATGATAGAGACGATCTGAAAACGGCTATCGAGGGAGCTAAGATACTGGCCGCCATCCCGAAGAAATACGGAAAGCCGGTGGTCACGCTATCATGGCACAGTCACGGTGGTGGTGGCGCTATCGGGGATGTTATGAAGGCAGCCGGTATACCTGCCTACGAGACACCGGAGCAGTGTGCCCGGGCGATGATGGCCCTGGCCCACTATGCTGAGGTTCGGCGGCGGTCGGATGGGGAATAGGCCAACTCAGTCCTCGACACTCAATCTGCCTTTATATAAGAATTAACCTAGACTGCCAGGTCGCGCCGCTCGAAGGTGATGATGGCTATCCCCAGGAAGAGGGCAGCCAGCCCGATGAGCACGGCCGCATGTAACGGGTCCAGGCCGTTGGACAAGGGATTGGCGTCGATGTAGTAATAGAAGGGTGACGCTACCTGGAACGGCTCCAACCAGTCGATAAGGGGTGCCAGGGCATTCAGCATGTAACTGTAGACCCCCAGTGCCCCGGCGACACCCATGCTGAGGCCGCGTTTACCGCGGGCGCAACCTATGGCCAGTGCCACGGCACCAAAGGCGATTGCCAGCAGGAAACCGCTGAAACAGACCGCCGCCAGCCGGACCAGGTTGAGGCCCATATCAATAGCAGCACCACTTATTGCCAGGGTAGTCCAGAATACAACAGTCAGTAGCAGGGTACAGACTACCATAGCGATAAATTTCTCCAGCACAAGATGCCAGCGGTTAAGTGGATTCGAGAGGAGCAGGTCCAGGGTGCCGCGCTCCTCCTCGCCGGCGACGGCACCGCTGCCAAAGCCGATGGCAAAGACCATCAGCAGCAGAGGATACATCAGGAAGAACATTTCGCCGTTGAGAAATCCCTCGGGTGAACCGTAGTCGGTTATCTCACCGGCGAAGAGCGCCATGAATTCCTCCGGAAACGACTCCAGGTAGTCGCTGATGAAGGTAGCGTCACGGATAACCGGGTAGAAGGCCACTATGATGGCGGCGAGTATCACGAGGCCTAGACTCCAGAACAGAAGAGAGCGGCGCCGGTCACGCAGGGTCTTCAGGACAATGTTACGCAGCACCTTCACCCTCCTGATTGTAATAGGCCAGGAATATTTCCTCCATGCTCGGCTCGTGGCTTATCACGTTGACCACCTGGTGCTGTGCCGCTGCTTTGACCAGGGAATCGAGTTCCCCGGCCACGGTGCAGGTCAGCACGCTATCGTGCACCTGTACATCACGCACACCGGCAATATTGCTGAACTGCTCCGGTGATACCGGCGTGGCGAAGTGAATTTCCAGGCGTCGAATAGCCCGGGCTTTCAGTACATCGATGTCTTCTACCGCAATCAGATGTCCCTCACGGATGATGGCGACACGGTCGCACACCCGCTCTACCTCCGGCATGATATGAGACGACAGGAACACCGTCCTTCCCTCTGCCTTGACCTCACCGATAAGACGGTAGAATTCCTGCTGCATCAATGGGTCTAGGCCGATGGTCGGTTCGTCCAGGATAAGCAGTTCAGGCTTGTTCATGAAGGCCTGGATAAGGCCTATTTTCTGCCGGTTGCCGTGGGATAGTGTCTTAATTCGCTGTGCAAGGTCGTAGTCAAGTCGCGTTGCCAGTTCCCGGACGTATTGCCAGTCGACACCGCCGCGCAGGTGGCTCAGGAACTCCAGCAACTCCGCCCCGGTCAGATTGTCATATACCTCCAGTTCTCCGGGCAGGTAGCCGATGCGCCGCCGGGTCTCCAGGCTTTTCTGTCCGATATCCAGGCCGAAGATGCTTGCCCGGCCACGGCTGGGAAAAATGAAGTGGAGCAGGGTACGAATGGTAGTTGTCTTACCGGCACCATTGGGGCCGAGGTAACCGAAGACCTCCCCCCGCTCGATATCAAGGGTGATATCGAGGATGCCCCGTTGCTTGCCGTATAGCTTGGTTAGACCTTCTGTGTGGATGACGCAATCATTGTCGG
>CAZSTM010000621.1:0-2323 GCA_964609635.1 uncultured Gemmatimonadales bacterium | reverse complement strand
CGGTCGCGAGTTAAAAAATCCGCACCAGAAGGATTGATAAACTGAAACTCTTATTCTATTTTAAAAGATATTCAAATAGAGGATAATATTTCAAACTATTACTCCGCCCTAAAGGAGCTTCCCATGTCCGGTCCGGCTCTCAAGCGGTTCGTGCGAAAAATCCCGGTCTTTGTGCTGATCCTGCTATTCTCACCCGCCGCGCCGCGCGAGATTCGGGCAAGTGAAGCGGAATACCGGGTCAAGGCCAGTTTCGATATCAAGGTACCGATGCGTGACGGTGTCCTGCTTTCCACCGATGTTTACCGGCCGGACACCTCGGGTACTTTCCCGGTGCTTCTGCTGAGAACTCCGTACGATAATTTTAGCCCTGAGCTCGGTTACTATTTCGCTTCCCGCGGCTATGCGGTGGTGCTCCAGGATGTGCGGGGCAAGTGCGACAGCGACGGCTCTTTTTATCCCCTGGTCAACGAGGCAAAGGACGGCTACGACGCCCAGACCTGGTGCGGCACTCAGCCCTGGTCCAACGGCCGGGTGGGCACCATGGGAGGAAGCTACGTGGGGGCGACCCAGTGGCTGCCCGCTACCCTGGCCAACCCGCACCTGGTGTGCATGTTCCCTACCGTGGCCTACAGCGACCACTTTCACCACTGGGTGTACGACGGGGGGGCATTCGCCCTCAGTGTCAACACCATGTGGGGAGCCATAAGTGTCTCGGCCCGGGTGGGCCAGGAGATGAGCGCCCAGCCCCTCGACTGGGAGGCCCTGCTGGGCACCCTGCCGGTAGGAGACATCCCCCGGGTGCTTGGCCGCAACGTGCCCTGGTGGGACGACTGGCTGGCCCACCCGATCTACGACGACTACTGGAAATCCTTGAGCGTGGCCGGCCGCTACGAACAGATAAAAGTGCCTGCCTGCAATCTCGGCGGCTGGTACGATATATTCATCAAGGGCACCATCGAAAATTTCGCCGGAATGCGCGAACATGGCGGCACACAAACCGCCCGCCGGGGACAGCGGCTGATCGTGGGGCCCTGGTTTCACACCTCGCCTTCGAAAACCAAAATGGGACAGGTCGATTTCGGTCCCCGGGCGGCCTTGAATACGCAGGATCATCAGCTTAGGTGGTTCGACTACTGGCTGAAAGGCGAACAGAACGGCCTGGACAGCGAGGCTCCGGCGCGGCTTTTCATAATGGGCGAGAACCGCTGGCGCGAATTCGATTCCTGGCCCCCGGAAGGGGCGGAGGCTCGTAAGTTCTACTTCCACTCATCCCGGGGCGCGAACAGCCTCACCGGGGACGGCCTCCTGGACACCACTCGCCCGACAAAAAAAGAACGGGTGGATACCTACCGCTACGATCCGGCCGATCCGGTCCCTACCCTGGGCGGCAACGCCTGCTGCCGGGAGGAGATAGTCACCCAGGGCGCCTACGATCAGCGTCCGGTCGAGCGCCGGGATGACGTGCTGGTCTATACCGGCAAGCCCCTCGAGGAGCCCCTGACGGTGGCGGGTCCGGTGGAAGTTAAACTCTGGGCCGCCTCGAGTGCGGTCAACACGGATTTCAACGCCAGGCTGGTGGATGTGCACCCCAGCGGAAAGGCGATCAATATCAGCTCCGGAATTTTACGCGCCCCGTTCAGGGAGGGCTTCGACACCTGGCGCGAGCTCGAACCCGGCAAGCCTTACGAGTTCACCGTAAGGCTCAGGCCCACGGCTATCACTTTTGCCGCCGGACACCGTATCCGGGTGGAAATCTCCAGCAGCGATTTCCCGCGTTTCGACCGGAATCTGAATACCTCCGGTGCCGATATTTCACAAAAGACCGAGATGGTGATTGCGGACCAGCAGGTATTCCACGACCGTCCAAGGCCTTCGCATATCCTGCTGCCGGTCTTGAAATGAAAAAACCTGTTTGACAACCGGACCGTTCCCGGCAATTTGTTGCCCCGAAACGATCAGTATATTTCCAGCCGAACCCTGATTAACTTCCACCAAGGAGGAGCACTCATGGAATCACTGGGACGCCGTAAGTTTATCAAAAACGCCGGCAAGGGCGCTGTCGGACTGGTGGCGGCCGGACCTTTTATCAAGTCCGGGTTCGCCAAAAACAGTCCCAATGAAACAATCAACGTGGCGGTGATGGGTATTCGCAGCCGGGGACAGGCGCATGTAAACAGCCTGGCCAAAATTGCCAATGTCGAGGTCAGCGTGCTCTGCGATATCGATGAGCGGCTCCTGCCCAAGGCCGTGGCGGAACTCGAGGGAATATCGGGCAAGAAGGCGAAGACCGAGACCGATATACGCAAAGTGATCGAGGACAAAA
>CAZSTM010000620.1:0-2342 GCA_964609635.1 uncultured Gemmatimonadales bacterium | reverse complement strand
CGGAAGCGTACTGGATACCGGTAAAGCGGTTGCGGCGATGCTGGCCAACAGCGGGGAGCTGGAGGATTATCTGGAGGTTGTAGGCCGTGGAAAGCCGCTGAGCCGGAGGTCAGTGCCCAACATGGCGATTCCGACCACGGCGGGCACAGGCGCCGAAGTGACGCACAATGCGGTGCTCGGCCTGCCTGAACATGGGGTGAAAGTCAGCCTGCGCAGCCCGCTGCTGCTGCCCTGCCTGGCGGTGGTCGATCCCGAATTGACCTTTTCGATGCCCCCATCGGTCACCGCAGTCACCGGCCTGGATGCCCTCACCCAGCTCATAGAAGCCTATGTCTCCAATAAAGCAAACCCTCTGACAGACTCTGTCTGCCGGGAAGGGATTGAGCGAGCGGGACGATCCTTGCGGCGGGCCTGCGAAGACGGCGGCGACCGGGACGCCCGTGAGGACATGGCCCTGGCAAGTCTTTTCAGCGGATTGGCCCTGGCTAACGCGAAACTGGGGGCGGTGCACGGTTTCGCAGGTCCGCTGGGCGGCATGATTTCCGCTCCGCATGGGGCCATATGCGCCAGGCTTTTACCGTATGTCATGGAAGAAAATATCCAGGCGCTGCAAAAGCGCTCGCCCGGCTCACCGGCCCTGGCCCGCTATGATGAGATCGCCCGGCTGCTGAGTGGAACCGCCGCGGCGCGAGCGGTCGATGGGATTTCCTGGGTGCAGGATCTCTGCGCGGCATTGAACGTAACACCGCTGGCCGGGCTCGGATTGAAAGAAGAGGATTTCCCGGCGGTGGTTGCCAAGTCCCAAAAGTCAAGCAGTATGAAAGGCAACCCCGTTGCCTTGACTGATGATGAATTGACGGAGATCCTGAAAAAAGGCAGATAAAGACTTGCCACTCCACAGAAATATTTTTCAAGAGTTTCTGAAAACTTTTCCAACACATTGCTTGTCTTCAGCCGCTTTTGTCGATAACAGCCGGACTGCCGATCATAACATAATCAGCCAGAGGGCAAAAGCCACAAAAGTGGAAACGGCTATATCGCCAAACCTGCTCCAATTGAGCTTGAATTTTTTACGTAAGGTCATGGTTTCCTCCAAGCTGGAATATTTCTCATTCAAGCCCTAGTAAAAAAAGCCGTAGAAGGCTTTTTTCACTACTCGATTAATCTCTGCTTAAATCACGGCTGATGGACATATTTATCGCCGTTCCTTCTTATCTTGCTTGGGCAAAGACTCCGAGTCAGGCGGTGGCGTTCAGTCTGAAAAACAGGCTATAATCGAAAATAAACAAATAAATTGCCAGGCAGATCAACGCTTCACCGCAGGGTTTAAATTTTTTAAGGACTTTCATTGGTACCTCCTTGCCCTTTTGCATAAGGACCTGGAGTTTGACTGCCGGTTCATTCTTTGGATTCGCTTCCAGATTAAGCAAGCGAGCTGAAAATTATGGGCAAAGCTATAAAGCAGAAATAAACAGACACACTGACAAGTGTCCTGGTCAGGATTCGAATCTTCTCGCTGGCTTTCATTGCTTCCTCCTGGTTGAGTGATTGATTATCGGTTAACTCCTTAGTTCTGCCCAGGTATATATCAAGCTGTGTGCCAAAAAGAAAAAGCCACCTGGAAAATGATCCAAGTGGCTTTAAATATTGAAGTTACAAATAATTAAATAATTGTTTTGCCTTCCTGATTATCGAAATTATTCCCAATATATTGGGAAATCACAAAGTATTGGGATTTTGATTCTCCGGTGCCGGTTACTCTATTTTTTCATCCAGGCTTCTATCACGGATTACTAGGACAAAAGCTGGGATAACACGGATGCTCCCAACCCTTCCCCCAAAAAAGACCTGGCGGCGGGGAACCGTGAAATCCGTGCCACATCCGTGTTATCCGTGATTTTGAATGCCAGGGTAAACAACACTATTATTTATACTGCATGAATAATCCGGGTGTGTGTGCCGAATATTCGCAATCGATTAATCGGATTGAAGACTCCCCGCAGCAAGCCGCGGGGAATGAGATCGCTATTCAATTCGAGCCATTATTATGATCCGAACCGGAGTTTTGGCGGAGATCCGCGCGTTTCTTGCGCGAAACAATGGCGCGTCTTTTAGAGCCACATGCCTTTAGCCTGGATTATTCACAAAAATATCCCTATACGATTCAGAGATAGTGCATATTTATGACACACCTCGGGAGAAGTTGCTGGTTGCTGGTTGTTAGTTGCTGGTTTACTAACAACTGACAACTTAATATAAAGAGGGGACTGGAAGGTGATTCCCCTGTAGGGGCAGGTTTCAACCGGAGCGCAGCGCAGATTCGCGCTTTCCGACAACCTGCC
>CAZSTM010000619.1:0-2343 GCA_964609635.1 uncultured Gemmatimonadales bacterium | reverse complement strand
AACCGGGCCAAGCTTATCACCGAGGAGTTGATCCGCGGCGGCAAGGTGCGCAGGCCCTGGCTGGGAATAATGGTACAAGACCTGAACCGGGACCTTCTCCAGAGCATGGGATATGACCGGTCCCAACAGCTCCAGGGAGTGCTGGTTTCCGGGGTGGCCCCTTTCTCCCCCGCCGCGCGCGCAGATGCACTGAAAATAGGCGATATTATCACTCACCTGGGCGACAGGACCGTGCGCTCCAGCGATGACTGGTCCGGGGAAATGATCGATGTCAGAGTGGGTAATCCCGTAAACCTGAAAGTAAGGCGCTTAGGCAGGTCGCTCCAGGTGCGCCTGGTCCCGGTGGAACGGCCCCTGGACCTGCTTGAGCGGCACGATACCGGAATCGGATTCGAACTGGCGGACCTTACCCCCGAGGTACGCAGCCAGCTCGGCGTGCGGATGGATCACGGCGCCGTGGTGGTCCGCCTGACCGACCCGGACCTCAACCGCAGGGGCAGTATTCTCGTGCTCGACGTACTCTACCAGATCAATCGTTCCAAAATCAGCAGCGCGGCCCAGGCGCTCCAAGTGCTGAAGGCCCTGCCCCGGGAAAGAACCGCGCTGCTGCTCCTGGAACGAAACGGCCGCAGAATCCGCCGCTACCTGACAGGATAAAATTTCTTCGGGGCATCCACGGCCGCCGGAGCATTAAAGAATGTATTTGCCCAAATACCGAGCTTGGGTTATAATTAAGACCTTTCGGGAACCAGAATACGGAATTCAGTCGTTAGTGGCTGGTTGTTAGTTTCTGGTGGCTTTTCTATAATCATTAACAACCGGTAACCTTATCACTGTGTGCCTTTGTTCCTCTGCCACTTTGTGCCTGTCTTGGTGCCTGGAGATCACATGATTCCCCGTTACACTTTGCCCGAAATGGAAGAGATCTGGAGCGATGAACAGCGCTTCAGTTTCTGGCTCGAGATCGAAATCCTGGCCTGTGAAGCACTCAGCCGGCTGGGCAAGATTCCGGCCGAAGCAGTGGAGAATATCCGCGCCAAAGCCGCTTTCGAGGTCGGGCGGATTCTCCAGATCGAGGAAGAGGTGAAGCACGATGTTATCGCTTTTCTGACCAATGTGGCCGAGTACGTGGGAGAGGACGCCCGTTTCATCCATCAGGGCATGACCAGCTCGGATTTGCTGGATACCACGCTGGCACTTCAAATGCGCAAGGCGGGCAGGCTGATCCTGGCGGAGCTGGAGAACAAGGTGCTGCCGAATGTCAAGCAACGCGCACTGGAACACAAGGATACCCTGACTATCGGCCGCAGCCACGGGGTTCATGCCGAGCCGATCACTTTCGGCCTCAAGCTGGCCCTCTGGTACGATGAGCTTAACCGCGGAACCCGGCGTTTCAGCGCCGCGGTCGAGAACGCTTCCTACGGTATGGTATCCGGAGCGGTCGGCACCTATGCTCACCTCGGCCCCGAGATCGAGGCCTATGTCTGCGAAAAGCTGGACCTTAAGCCCGTCAATATCAGCAATCAGATCATCCAGCGGGACATTCACGCCGAATACATGGCGGCCCTGGCCGTACTGGCCGGCTCAATCGAAAAGTTCACCGTTGAAATCCGTCACCTGCAGCGCACCGAGGTGCTGGAGGCCGAGGAGCATTTTTCCAAAGGGCAAAAGGGATCGAGCGCCATGCCCCACAAGCGTAACCCTATCACCTGCGAGCGGCTCTCCGGCATGGCCCGCCTGGTGCGGGGTAACTGCCTGGCCGCCATGGAAAACCAGGCTCTCTGGCACGAAAGGGATATCTCTCACAGCAGTGTTGAGCGGGTAATCCTGCCGGACACCACCATGATTGTCTATTACATGCTGGTTAAGTTCGGCGACCTGGTAAAAAATATGCTGGTCTATCCTGAGCGGATGAAAAAAAACCTCAACAGCCTGCGCGGGCTTATTTTCTCCCAGCGGGTTATGCTGGCCATGACCGAAAAAGGCTGCTCGCGGGAGGACTCCTATCGCCTGGTGCAGAAAAACGCCATGAAAGTCTGGCAGGAGGATGTGGATTTTCTCGAAACCCTCAAAGCGGACAGCGAGGTTGCTGCTTACCTGGCCGCAGGGGAAATAGAGGAATTGTTTGACATGCAGGTGCACACCCGTCACGTGGATTATATCTTCAAGCGCGTGGGCCTGCTGCCTTGAAAAACCCGCTAAATACCGGCCGGACAGAACGGCACCGAACTTTAAGATAGAACTTCAAGTAACTCTGCTAACGCCATAAGGAACATCAATATGCAAACAGTTAGAGAAACAAAACTCGATATCGGCAAGCTGCGCAGGGGAAAAGTGAGGGAC
>CAZSTM010000618.1:0-2345 GCA_964609635.1 uncultured Gemmatimonadales bacterium | reverse complement strand
TATAGATCCGTAACACCCCACGGTGAACAGGCGTTCTCCGCACCCCTGGCCAGGACCATGGTAGCCGGCTTCCGGAGCGAACGCGCTGCCGTCGAGGTACGGCTTGTAGGCTTCCAACATCTGTTGGTCGAATCGGGAGTGGTGGGCTTTAAACCCACCCACTAAGTCGATCCGGTGGCGGTGAGCTTCATATTTTAGCATCCGCTCAATGTCTTCGGCGGACAAATCGGGGAAATAAAGCTCGACATTTTTGTGAAAAAGCCAGGTATTGGAGTGGTTCTTATCAGGCAGATAATGAGGCAGCAAAGTAACTTCGAGGGGAATTCCGGCGATTTCTCGGCCTTCTTCCCACACCCTGACATTTCCCACGTACATCCCGGCAGGATAACTCCGATCGCGCGGAAGGTGCAAATCAACCCAGAAGCCCTGATTCTGTCCGGCGGCTGCCGGGGTAATCCGGAAGCCCCGGTTTTTTTTGGCTCCCGGGATAACCTCTTCTCGGTTATCCCCTCTTAATCGTGTTATTTTTTCACTTGTTCTTGGAATGTCAACCGGAGAGCCGCCACGATCAATCCTGGCATCCGGAGGAATCAGAGCGTCGGGTATCCAGCCTGTCATGCGCTTGGGCGCCGAGGCTTCCGAACCATAAAACCATCCGGGCGGAGTAGGCCGTGTCACATGAAGGTAATGTTCGCAGAAAACCTCGATTGTCCCGCCGGGACCGTAAAGAGGCGGTCCGGGCGACCCGATGACCTTTCCGGAAGAGGTGTGCACCGGTGGCTCCACGGCAACTTCCACCGCTTTGGCTCCGAGGCTGTCGGCCTCCACAATCACCTGGAAAGCCAGCACCTCGTTGAACAATCCTTTCAGCCTGATGATCTTGCCGTCCCAGACGCTGTTTTTCTCCCTGGAGGGGTGGTCTCCCTGGTAGCGGTAGACCTTTTCCCCGTCCCCCACCGCCCACACCTTGGTGATCGCGCCGTAAAGCGGAGCCGACCCCGCGAAAAAAAAACAGACCGGTAAAAAAAGCAACCGCTCGAGTAGCCGAAATAAACTATTCAAAGTTTACCTCCCCCACATTATGGTTGGTTATGCTTATGCTTCGCCTTTCGCCCGAATCCTGAAGGACCACTGCGTAGCCGCCGGGCCGCAAGCCTTCAAACAGGTACCGGCCGTGGTTATCGGTCCGGGTGGTATGTGAAACCTCTCCCTCCAGCCTTACCGGTGTTGGTTCCACCGGCAGGCCTTTTTTATCGAGAACCGTCCCGGAAATCGAGTAGCTGATACCAGGGCCGCTGAGCTCGTAAGGCCTTCGTGCCTCAGGGTCAAAGACCAGCCGGTACGTCCCTCCGGCCAGAGTCAGGGCCACTTTGTTCGGGGAGGACTCGATAAGCTCGACTTCCGGCGGCAGCTCGCTTTTCGCGGGTGTTTCGGGAAAATAAAGCACGGTCAGGAAAACGGTCCTCTCCTCTGCGGGGGCTTTTACTTCCAGGCGCCAGGCGCTGTCGTACTGATCGTTGTAGGCCGGGTCCCCCGGCCAGTCTTTGCCGTTGTAGGAAAACGGTTTCTCCGGTCCTCCGGCCACCTGCCTGCCGGCCCCCTCGGGAAGCAGGGGATAAATCACCAGGGATCGGTCCGCGACGGCGGTCCATCCATCGGTAAGCACAAACTTCTCCGGGGTGTGCAGCCGCAGAGTTTTGGGAAATCCCGCCTCGGTCGGTTCCACCAGGTCGCAGAGCACTACCCAGTCGGGTTTGATGAAGAGCAGCTGGCGGCACCAGCGGCGGATTTTTTCCGGATTATAAGCCCTGGCTGCCTCACCGGCTACCAGATCGTGGGAGAGATCGGACAGGAAAGCGGTTATCTGCCCCGTATCACGCATATTCCGCTGGGCGCGCCACTGTTCGAGAGTAGCCGGTTTCCGGGTCCAGTTGTTGATAATCTGCCCCCCGTCGTTGGCAGGCTCGGGGACTTCATTGGGTCCCAGGAAGCGCTCGGCAGTGTCCAGCACGGTGATGCAGTTGTGGCTGATGGTGCGGATTCGCCAGTTCACGTTGTGCCCGTCCACCTCTCCGTTATAGACGCCCGGCTCCACGATCAGGGGTTTGCGGCGAAAGACGGTGAACGAACCCTGGGCGGCATGCTGGTGGTAAGTGTACCAGGGGCCGCAGTGAAAGTGCACGAAAGTGGCCTGCTCGCTCCATGAGCTTCGCATCAGGGCCAGGCCGAGTCCGGGAACCAGGCGCGAGGTCGGCAGCTTGCCGGGCGGCGAGGCCGGCACGGTAGGGTCGGAGAAAAGCAGGTCCCAGAAAGGGCGGCACCTCAGGCTGTCCGCGAAAGTCTCC
>CAZSTM010000617.1:0-2365 GCA_964609635.1 uncultured Gemmatimonadales bacterium | reverse complement strand
AGTTTACGGCTTTTTTCTGTTCCACCAGGCCGTTGGTCATGTTGATTCCATGGGTGATGCAGTGCGAGTAGGCGACAATCAGCGAAGGGCCGTCGTAGGCTTCCGCCTCGACAAAGGCGCGCACCGTCTGATTGGGATTCGCTCCCTGGGCGACATTGGCCACGTAAACATGACCGTAGGACATGATCATCATGCCGAGGTCTTTCTTGGGTACAGGCTTGCCTCCGGCAGCGAACTTGGCGGTGGCGGCCAGGGGAGTGGATTTCGACATCTGTCCGCCGGTATTGGAATAGACCTCGGTGTCCAGCACCAGGATGTTGATATTCTTGTCTGAGGCCATCACGTGGTCCAGGCCTCCGTAGCCGATGTCATAGGCCCAGCCGTCCCCGCCCAGGGCCCAGATCGATTTTTTCACCAGGTAATCCGCGACCGGCAGAAGCCGCTTGACCTCGGGCAGATCGTCCTTGCCGGCCAGCTCTTTTTGCAGCTGGGCCACCCGCTTACGCTGTTCCTCGATTCCCGCCTGTTCCGACTGGTCGGCTGCGAGGATTTCCTCCATCAGCCGGGGGGAGATCTCTTTGTCTCTGAGTTTTGCCACCAGTTCGCGAGCGAACTCTCCCAGCTTATCCGCAGTCAGCCGCATGCCGAAAGCGAACTCGGCGTTGTCCTCGAACAGGGAATTGGACCATGCCGGACCGCGGCCGTCTTCGCGGACTGTATAAGGGGTAGTCGGCAGGTTACCTCCGTAAATCGAGGAGCAGCCGGTAGCGTTGCCGATCAGCGCCCGGTCGCCGAAGAGCTGGGTCAATAGCTTGACGTACGGGGTTTCGCCGCAGCCGGCGCAGGCTCCGGAGTATTCGAACATGGCGGGGACAAACTGGCTGCCCTTGATTGTTCCGAGCTTGTAGAGCGAGGGGTCGGTGTCCGGGATCGAGAGGAAATAATCCCAATTCTCCGCCTCGGGTTCGCGCAAGGGAGCCTGTGGTGTCATGTTTATCGCCTTGCGATCGGTCTTGTTGCCCTCGGCGTCCTTGACCACCGCCGGGCAGTTCTGCACGCAGACACCACAGCCGGTGCAGTCCTCGGGAGCCACCTGCACTGTGAATTTCATGCCTTCGAAGTTCTTGGTCTTGGCATCGGCCGACTTGAATGTCTCGGGTGCTTTTTCCAGATACTTCGGATCATAGGCCTTGATCCGGATCGTGGCATGCGGGCAGACATATGAGCATTGTCCGCACTGGATGCAGACATTCGGGTCCCATGCAGGAATTTCGACCGCGATATTTCGCTTTTCGTACTTGGTGGTACCCGTGGGAAAAGTACCGTCGCAAGGCATGGCGGAAACCGGAAGATCGTCACCCCGCCCGGCGATAATCGGTCCGGTGACGGTTTTGACAAACTCCGGCGAATCCTCCGGCACCGGGGGAAGCATGTGAGTTTTACCGGTGACCTTACCGGGAACCTCGACCTCGAACAAATTTTTCACCGCCCCGTCCACGGCGGTGTTGTTCATGTTGACAATCTTCTCGCCTTTTTTGCCGTAGGTCTTGACGATGGCTTTCTTGATCGCCTCAATGGCCTTGTCTGTGGACAGGATGCCGGAGATAGCGAAAAAGGCGGTCTGCATGATCGTATTGATCCGGGCTCCCAGGCCCAGTTCCTTGGCCAGCTTGATCGCATCGATCACGTAGAATTTCAGCTTCTTGTCGATAATCTGCTGCTGCACCTCTATGGGCAGTTGATCCCAGACCTCATCCTTGCCGTAGGGGCTGGCCAGCAGGAAAGTGCCCCCTTGCTTGACCTTGGAGAGCATGTCGTACTTTTCGATGAAAGAGAAGTTGTGGCAGGCCACAAAATCGGCCCGGTCGAGCAGGAAGGAAGAGCGGATGGGGTTTTCTCCGAACCGCAGGTGGCTGACCGTGATGGCTCCGGCTTTCTTGGAGTCGTAGACAAAGTAGCCCTGAGCGTAGTTATCGGTGTTCTCGCCGATGATGATGATCGAGTTCTTGTTCGCCCCCACCGTACCATCGGCGCCCAGACCGTAGAACATGGCCCGGTGCATACCTTTCTGATCAATGGTGAAATCCTCGTCATAGTCCAGGCTGGTGCGGGTCACATCGTCGTTGATCCCGATGGTGAAGTGATTCTTGGGCTTATCCAGTTTGAGGTTATCCATCACGGCCTTGGCCATGGCGGAATTGAACTCCTTGGAACCCAGACCGTAGCGGCCGCCGACGATGACGGGATACCTGTCGAAAGCAACCAGACCCTCGGACATGGCTTCGCCCACAGCGGTACGCACATCGATGTAGAGCGGTTCACCCAGGGCGCCGGGTTCCTTGGTCCGGTCGAGTACGGCGATTTT
>CAZSTM010000616.1:0-2367 GCA_964609635.1 uncultured Gemmatimonadales bacterium | reverse complement strand
GCTCTTCTGCAGTGAGATGGGCGGGATCGATGATACTTATACCGTCTGCCAGCAAATGTGCGTAGGGAGCCGTACCGTCCTGGGCCACAGCATTTCGCAGGCGTTCGAAACAGGCAATAAAATTCCGGCGGTAGTAGGGAAAGTGCGTGCATCCCAGAATCACCGCACTGATAGGCCGGTCCGCGCCGGTTTGCCTGTAGTTTTCCACCAGGGTCAGGCAGTGGTAGCGGATGTAATTCTCCACCGAGTTTAGCCTCCAGCTTGCGGGATCGCTCAGTTTTCCCAGAAGTCCCCCGGAGTCGAAACCGTAGAATTCGAGCAGGGCCGTATCTATCGGCGCTTCGGGGTTTGCTGTCGCAGGACCTTGGTAGTCGGCCTCACTTCCGAAGCCCTGGGGATCGATGTAGGAGGCGTCGCCCTCGACCGCGCCGGCCAAACCCAGGCAGCCCTGCTGCACGACTTCAGGGACATCCAGGTTCCGCCGGCTGAAGACTTTTTCCACCGCCCGGACATAACCCCGGCTCCGGCAAGTTCCCACAGTGGCCAGCACCGCAACCGCACTTTGACCATCCGCGGCTTCCAGGGTGCCTTCGGCACCTGCCTCCACTACTCCGATCACCGCCACCGGCAGGCCCCAGAGCTCCACTGCCGAGCGCAGGTCTTCCAGCCCATAGGCGGTGGCCGTGTTACAGGCTATAACAATGGCTTTTACCGGTGGCTTGTCGCTGTTCGGGCCGGATGCGATCCCGGTGAGCCAGTACCTGGTGCCCAGCAGAAAGATGCCGTCCTTGACCACCAGCTCGCGCAGGAAGTCCACCGCATCCCCGGCGGAATAATTCCCGTAAGGCATGTTGGCCTGGTCGCCCAGGTAGACGAACCTTTCGGACTCGAAATCAGGCCGGCCGTCCCCGCCGGGCTCGTGGGTCAGGTTGTTGAACGAGTCGAGGTTCAGCAGGCTGGACAGAACGGTCAGTCCGCCGATACCGGAGTCGAAAACTCCGATGGGCAGGGTACTGAAATCACCTTGGTAGCTCGAGAAAGAAACCGGGAAACAAGAGGCCTCTTGCCGGGCCACGGCTTGAGCGAGCTTGACCGGTTCGCGGCCGGTGGCCTGGATAAAAGTCAGCAGAAGACCCAGACAGGCAAGGCAAAGCCCGGGCCAGAATCTTACCTGACGGTTCATGGTATTACACACCCCGCCCGGACACGGCATCCGCTCCGCTCGTTACGCATTCGGTGTCGCGCGCAAGCGCGCGGATCTCCGCTTCGCTCCGGTTTTCGAGCCACACTCGGCTGTGTCCCTACAACGGGCACTAAATCTGTTTAATCTGCGCAATCTGTGGACAACTATCCGCCGGTTAAAGCCCGATGTCGCCTTCGATAGGCGGTGCGCAGAACTTTAAGCTCCTCCGCAGAAAGGCCGGCTCGTATCCTGCGGATGTCCCCGGCAATCTTATCCAGTTCCTCCAGGTTCGAGGAGTTTTCGAGCCCCTCGTGGAAAAAAGCGCCTGTTTCGCTGAGAGGGCTTTCCGCCGGCGATGCCAGGGCCACCACCTCGAAACTGCGGCGGTGGATCGGGCAGGGTCCGAGCTCTTTCAGGGCCCGCATGTGGTCCGCGGTGCCGTAGCCCTTGTGTCTGGCGAACCCGTAGGCGGGGTACTGACTGTCGTATTCTCTCATCATGCGGTCCCGGGTAACCTTGGCCACAATGGAGGCCGCGGCCAGAGAGAGGCATTTAGCGTCCCCCCCGGGGACCGCTCTCTGGGGAACATCCAGGCGCAGCACCATCGGGCCGTCCACGATTACCACATCCGGCTCCACACCCAGGTCTTTCACGGCCCGGTACATGGCAGCCAGGCTTGCGTTGTAGATGTTGATCCGATCGATTTCCTCGTGGTCGGCAAGCCCGACTCCCACAGCCACGGCCCGTTCCATGATCTGATCGTAGAGTTCTTCGCGTCGCTGAGCCGGGATCTGCTTGGAATCCCGGGCCTGGGGATAGTCGCAGTCTGCAGGGAAGACAACCGCCCCGGCGACCACCGGCCCTGCCAGGGGGCCCCGGCCGGCCTCATCCACCCCGGCCACCTGTTTAAAACCCCGCAGATGATAAGAACGCTCGAGCTCGAGCAGGCTTTCCAGTTCTGCTTCCTTGGCGCCGGCACGCTCACGCCTGCGTACTATTTCCGCCGCCAGCGAACGAACCCCGCTGCGGTGGTCCCTGGAAAGAGCCTCCAGCAGCTCGTCCGGGACCTCTTCCATTTCCGCCAGCATGGACTTGACGGCAACTATACTCAAACTTTCCAGTTCCACAAGGCCCTCCAGGGTCCTTGTTATAAACGCTTACCTACTTATGAAAATAAACTCCTG
>CAZSTM010000615.1:0-2374 GCA_964609635.1 uncultured Gemmatimonadales bacterium | reverse complement strand
ATTATAAAGAAGTGGGAAATTCTCAATATTCCCCCTGGAGATGATGGGGCCGTGTCCCAACAGATTAATATTTATCAATCGGGGCCATAAGTTCTTCTGAACAATTGAACTATTTTTCCCCTCCGTGCAGCCGCAGCACTTCGCTCCAGTCTCCGGGGATACCGTCCAGCTCGGCTCTCACCGTTGCGCCGCCCGCCAGGGTGGCCCAGGCCGCCGGGTAGCTGAAAGCGGCAGCCCAGAGGTGGGTGCCGTCGCCGCTCTCGGTTCCGGTGCGCTCGAAACCCTCCAGCACTTTCAGCAGGGAGGTTCCCTCCACTCCGGTAAGGCCCCCGGCCACCTCGCCGACTCGGCCCGAAACCGCGAACGACCCCAGGCGGATATCCAGAGGATTATGTGAACGGTTGGTAACAGCCACCAGGTTTCCTCCTCCGTGAGCCACGGAAAAAGAAAGCTCCAGCTCGCACTCCCCGGCAATGCCGTGCACCAGGGCGCTATCGGAAGTGGTCTGACTGAGTTTCCAGCCGCAGAACGGCCTCCATTCGTTATCCTGCTTGTAGAACAGGGCAGCCGCCCCGCTGCCGTATGCCTGGCCGAACCTGCCGCTGAAAAACAGGTTGTGGTACTTGCTTTCGGCATAGGCGTGATGGGTGAGCCCCAGGTTCCACAGGACCACGTGACGGCTGCGGCGGTTAAGGGACATGGGCAGGGGGGCAAGATGTCTCAAACCCTCGCTCCAGGGGGAGGGGCTTTCCTTCCAGAACGGGGAGTCGGACGGCACCTGGATGAAATGGCAGTTGCGCCCGAGCCAGTAGGATGAGGCGCGGCAGGAGTAGTCATCGAGCACATCCTCTTTCCTGCCGAGAAAGCCCGCCAGAAGGAGCCGGTCGCCGCCGGTGATCGCCTCCAGGGGCATGTAGCGGCAGGCTCCGGCCACGGCCCTGCGCCAGTCGCCGGGGTTTTTCACCGGCAGGCCGCATCTTAAGGCCATGGCCGTACCGTCGAGAAAGTTCAACCGGTAGAGAGCCGAACGTCCCCAGAACGGCGCCACTCCCTCCTCATCGAAAAAGCCGAGCTGGGAATCTACAAACTCGACCACTCTGGCCCGGAGTTCTTCCGAGAACTCGGGGAAAGCCCCCAGCTCATCCAGCATCAGCAGGTAAGGCTGTATCATGTTGCCGTTGTAGCTGTCGAAAGCAGGCCCATCGCCGTCCCGGTACCAGCCCCGGGTTGCGTAGAAATCCTGGATGCGGTCGAAGCGCATTTTCAGCTCTTTTTCATCCACCGGGTAACCCTCGCGCGCCAGGAAGGCCAGGACCACCGCCGGAAACAGGTGCCAATTGGAGTCGGAGACTTTTTTGCCCTGGACATCGGCAAGCCAGTCGGCGATCTGGTTGCGCTCTGCGCGCGTCAGGGCTTCCCACAGCTCCCCCCGGGCATTGTGCAGGCACCAGGCTATGGCGCTGGCCTCGCAGACCGGCTGGTAATAATCCTGCATCGGTCCCCAGTAGTTCTGGTGCGTTGGATCGGTGCATCTGAGCAGGGTCTCGCGCGCCGAGCGGGCAAAAGAGTCGGAGGCGCTCAAGCGGGCTGCAGCTCGTTCACTGAGCCAGGGAGCCGCCGCCAGCAGCGGCCTGCTGAAAGATTCGATCCGGTCGGAGAGGGCGCCGTAACGGGTGGGATGGCTAAGGAGCGCCTCGCCGCGACCTGCCAGAACATCGCCCAGCGGCTCGGTCAGGCCACGATGCCAGTCGAATATCTTGTCGGCGTATTTATCATGCGGCTGCATTCTGCTTTACTCTTGCCCTTTTTGTCGGATCAAAGCCCTGAAGGGACCCTGGCGAGCCGCCCTTACGATTATTGAAATTTCGCAATAGCATAATATGCGTCAAAAGTCAGGTTTGTTATTGCCAGTCCTCTTCACTTCGTTTGATATAGACCTTTTTCATACCGTGGTCTTTCCAGTTGGAGCGCTCACGGACGGGTTTCGCCCAGCGAGTTTTAAGCAGGTGGGCCAGCAGCTTGGGCTGACGGTCGCGGGTGAACAGGCCCTTGCGGTTGTAAATCTGCCTTCCGAAATGCTGGGGCACCCGGAAATCGGCGAAACACCAGATAAGGGTGCCGCAGATAAAATCCTTGGATTCGAGCACGTCCAGGTAGCTCATCACGTGATCGCGCTGGAACTCCTCGGTCAACAGCACCGACGGCAGCGAATGCTCGCCCACCAGGGCATCCGCGCCGAATTCGGTGGCCAGGATAGGTTTCTTATGCAGCTCGTACATCTTGTCGCAGAGGGTGCCGACCATGGCCCGCACCGCGTCCCAGTCGCCGCCGGCCCGGTCGACAAAATAGTAGATGTTAAGGCACACTATGTCGA
>CAZSTM010000614.1:0-2392 GCA_964609635.1 uncultured Gemmatimonadales bacterium | reverse complement strand
GACCGGTCTAGCCGAACGGATTTTCATCCCGGTAACGGACTTCTTCCGGAAGGTTATAAGAGATATCCTCGATTCCGAGCATTTTAACGGCGCTGAACAGAGCTTTACCGGCATGCCGGAAGGCCACGGCTGTGTGGTGGGGAAACTGCCTGCCGATCAGCACATGGCGATAGAAGCGGGCCATTTCTCTGATCGCAAATACCCCGATACCCCCGAAAGAGCATGGATCCATGTCCAGGATTTCACCCTCTGCCGCATAGGACCTGAGTTCCCCGGCTGCGGTGGACTGGAGCCTGAAAATGGTAATCTCGCCGGGTTTCAACCGGCCTTCCAGGGTACCGCGGGTAATCCCGGGCTCCTTGCCGGGCTCCATCAGCCGGTGCATGATAAGCTGGTATTTCACTGAAAAGCTTTCCATGCACCGGGTGGGGGTGTTGCCGCAGTGGAAACCCATAAACAGATCCCCCGGCCGGTAATCCTTTACCTTTGCCGCCTGGTTTTCAAGCATGTCGCGGGGCACGGTGTTGTTAAGGTCGAGAAGGGTGACCGGGTACTCTGTTGCCGCGCAGGCCATGTATTCGCTGAGCGCTCCGTAGATATCGACCTCGCAGGCGACCGGAATCCCGCGGGAAGCGAGCCTTGAATTAACATAGCAGGGAACGAACTCGAAATATTTTTCAAACGCCGGCCAGCATTTGCCGGCAAAGGCTCCGTACCGGCAGGCGCCGAGGTTTTTCTCATAAAAGGAAACCAGGGCGCATTCATATTGGGCGAGCTTTTTCAAAAGGTCCGGGTAGGTGTTGCCTTCCCCGAGCTCGCCTTCCATATCGCGGATCACCGCCTCGATTTTGGGGTCCCGCTCCGCTTGCAGGTAAATGTCATAGAGGTCCAGCTCGCTGTTCTCCATGACCTCGACCCCGAGATCATAGAGGGGCTTGATCGGAGCGTTACAGGCGAGAAAATCCTGCGGCCGAGGCCCGAAAGCGAATATTTTCAAGCTTTTCACTCCCAGGACAACCCGGGCCACCGGGATAAAGTCCTCTATTTTACCGGCTATCTCGGCAGCCGTGCCCACCGGGTACTCGGGAATATAAGGTGAAAGGCCCCTGAGCGAACAGTTGTAGGAAGCGTTGAGCATGCCGCAAAAAGCATCTCCCCTGCCCTGGATCAGACCATTTTTGCTTTCCTCGGCCGCGGCGCAAACCATCACCGGTCCGTTGAATTTCTGAGCCAGCAGGCTCAAGGGGCCCTCAGGTCCGAAGTTCCCCAGGTAGATGACCAGGGCGTTTATCTCTTTGTCCAGTAATTCCTTTTCGAGGGCAAGAACATCCGACTCGTTTTCAACCAGAGTGTCGCACCCGGTAACCGCCAGGCCGCGCTCCATACATTCCTCAACCACTTTTTTCTTCCTCTCAACCGAGAGCTCTTTCGGGAAGCAGTCCCTGCTTACCGCCACAATGCCTGTCTTTACCTGCGGGATGTTATTCATTTCCACTCCTTGCGGAATGAACATCATTGACAAATGGTTCTTTTGTTAGTTAATCATTTTAATGGCATCTTTGAGGAAAGGGCAAGTGAAACGTTCCATTTCATCTTTTATGGTACCGTTTTTCATCATACCGTAGGGACTTGAAAAAACTGTTTTCTATCATTGACAATCAAACCACAGTCTTTGAGGGCACAATGGTCAAGAAAAAAGGCGGAAAAATTCCCAATCGCCAGAACAAGCAGTACACCCACTCTCCGCGTCCAGGTGGGAAACATGCCGTTTCACCACCCCGGCGGGCTTTGGGTAAGGTACGGACCAAACGCGGCAATCGATAAATTGCGGGCTTATCTCATGAAAGGAGTAGATCATGCGGTTTTCAACAGCAGGGATTTCTGCGCGTTCCCGTTCCAGGCCTGCCGCCTATGGGTTTATTCTCTTGGGTGCGGCATTTCTTTGCGTTGTTTTTTACACCGGCTGCGCAAAACCTGAGCCGTCGCCTGCTGTGCAAACCTCGTACAGCGCCCGGGTGGAAACCGATAAGACTATCGGCCTGCCGGTGGTGGTGCTAAGCAGAAAGGGCGCCCACCCGCTCGAAGCCAGGATCGCACCGGGCGCGGGGGCGAACCTTTTCAGTTTGACTTATGACGGCAAAGAGCTGCTTTACAGCCCAACCGCACAGGATGAATTCGACGGTTCCAGGCTCGGAACTCCGGTGCTCTACCCCAGCCCCTGCCGGCTGACAGCGGGCAGGTTCACCTTTGACGGGGAATCTTTCGATTTCGGCACCAATCGCGGAGACACCTGGATTCACGGCCTGGTCCGCTCGGAGCCCTGGCAGTACGAGGCTCCCACAGCAGATGAGCACGGGGCCCGGGTGCTGACCTGGATCGATATCTCGCCGGG
>CAZSTM010000613.1:0-2400 GCA_964609635.1 uncultured Gemmatimonadales bacterium | reverse complement strand
TGTGCCAGAAAGCATTTTTGGGAAGTCCCCCTTTGGGACCGTTTTCTAATCCACTGCTTTTTTATTTTGGTTGGCGCGGTGGCGTTAACTTCGCTGCTTGGTGCGGTCAATTACAAGATCGCAGGCGTATTCCAGTTCTATATGCCCCAGATCAATTACGCGAACAACTTGATATCGCTAGAATTAAAGCAAAGCATTCTTAGTGCTGTGGATTGGCCCCAGAATTGGAAAACGGCCTACTGGTTTATCTTGCCCATTGTAACCCTTATAGGCAGCCTGTTGTTGCTTTTCCACCGCAGCATTAATCCTCGTGTCCATCTATCCCTGGTGTCATTGATATTTTTACTTAATTTTATCTTATGTGTCGCGGTTAGCATATATAACGATATGGCAAACATTCCCGTACTCCATCAGTATATTTACGTGAATTACCTGCTGGGACCCATGTTTCTGGCCATTGGAGCACTGCTTTACAGCTGCCTCGAGGAACTGCCGCCCTGGCAATATTGGACATTGTTTGCAGTGCTGATCGGCATCCTGTTGAAGCAATGGAACTTGTATCCATGGTTTCAATCGCTGACCGTCTTATCTATTCTGTACCCATTTTGTGCCGGTTGCATCGCTGCGGCGATTCAGAGCATCTGGTACGGTAAGCGGAAGGCTCTTCTGATTTTCTGTGCCGGCCTCTGTATCTGCCTGTTCTGGGTATCCTTGCGTTGCTCTTCTCCCTTAATGGCAATCGGGTATTATTCCGGCAAGAAAGCGCTCTATGAGCGTGTGGTAAAAGGCATGGATGTGGTTAAATCCGTAGCCGGGTCCCGCAAGCCGCGATTCTGGTATGATCAAAAAGCACCGAAGGGACCTGAGTACACCGCTCTGGCCTCGACCTATTTGTGGGCTCACAACATGATAAATGGCAGCTTTCCCTTACCGGAGACCCTCCCGGGTTTCATCGCAGTGGTGACCAAAGACCTGATTGTCATCCCATCCCAGGGTGACAGTGTATTCGCGACGGCTCGCGATTCCATGAGCCGCAGGGGTGTTTCTTTACGTTTTCTGACAACCCGTAATATTCAGGGAGACGGGGTAAATTACTCCCTGACTTTCGCAGAGGTAGAGGCAATCGCACGGTAAGAAATATTGATCTGGATGAAAAGAAGGTTGTTGACAGGAAGAAAGAGGGGGCGTAAGTAACGGCAGTTCAAACCTCAGATGGCATAACGGTCGATCCAGAGAAAATACGGGTTACTTTTTGTCGGTTCGAAGAAGTTCGATTAAAATCGAGTTAGGCAGAAAAATACTGTTCCCATCCAGACTTGCTATCACCCAGCGGAAACTTCGAATGTTTCGAGGCAGCTCAAAATACTTTTTATAAACTCCCTCCTCTGAACTTTCCGTATTACCACCGAATTCCATTGTTCCAATTCTTTCAAATTTCTCATTTTGAATGTAGTATATTAGGTTTGCCCCCGGTTTTTTCGACTTAGTAAAAGCAAGCGAAACTCTTATCAACCTTCTCGTTTGGCTGGTGTCTTCAAAGCTGATAAAAGATGTTGTAAGATGGTCTTTTTGATCAGTGGGTTTAAATAGAATACCGTCGTCAATTAGAGATATAGGCTCAGTGCCGGATGTTTCGCCATAATATTGCTTCGTCAGGGAATTGATCAACTCATTACCGCTTTTATAATAAATTGTGCGGTCGGATATCGGCTGTGGATGAGCGAGCTCGTTTTCTGCGACCTCTTCGATTTTTGTTATAACCAGTTCCGGTGGATTTATGCCTGATTCATCCTTGAGACAGTCGAAATATATTCTTTTTATCGGGCTGGCAAAGGCTGGGTGGTATTCCAGATATTCCATGTCGGGTCTGGGAAGCTGCCCGCTCTCGATCTTTTCACGCACGAAGGGCAGCATTTGCTGGAAAACAATCCATCCCAGGAGTCGTACCCCTGCAGGATATTTATGAACGGCATCGACGAATAAGTCCGGATCTCGAGGGTACACTTTCTCGATATCCAGAAAAGCAAGATTATGGGTTTCTGCGTATTTTTGAAATGTGTGGTTGTGAAAATCGACAAGGCGCCTTAAATCGCCGTAACTGAGTGGCCAGAATGTCTTGTTTGCGTAATCGAATAAATATCTGTGACGACCAAGGTTTACAGTCATTCCATCTTCAATCATCCACGGAAAAGAACTCATAACCAGTTCCGCCCCAATGCCAGCTAAGCTGGTACGCATTTTTTCAAGATTCTCTAGTTGGTGATACAATGACATCGGCAGATCAGGGTTATCAAGGTCGGGATCGAATTCATCTACCGATTCAGGCCAGATAAATTCATATTCAGGTTTGGGAAGTTCCTTGCCGGAATCAGGTACGAAACTGCCGAAAAGCAAATATAA
>CAZSTM010000612.1:0-2403 GCA_964609635.1 uncultured Gemmatimonadales bacterium | reverse complement strand
AGAACGGACATTTCAGAGCGCTAACCGTTCCCCTTCTATGTTTGCCTCAGCCAGCATCTCATCTGCCAGGGCATCCGGGGAACCTTCCAGGTACACGACCTTCTCCACTCCTGCGTTAATGAGCATCTTCGAGCAAATGATGCACGGCTTGTGGGTAGTATACAGGGTGGTTCCCCGTGTCATGGCCCCATAATACGCGGCCTGGATAATGACATTCTGTTCGGCATGGAGACCCCTGCAGAGTTCATGCCTTTCACCATGCTTTATCCCCATGCGCTCCCTGAGGCATCCCGTCTCTATGCAATGCCGCACGCCTGTCGGCGCACCATTATACCCCGTGGCCAGGATCCTTTTGTCCTTAACCAATACCGCCCCTACCGCCCTCCTCACGCAGGTCGATCTGCTGGCTACCAGTTGTGCAATGGACATAAAGTATTCCGGCCAGGAAGGTCGCGACATGAGATCTCCACAATCAATGCTCGAGGGGAAATTGCCGGCACAGCGATTGAACCATTGACCGGACCTCCCCCAAGTGTTTCTCATCGAAGGGGTTCTCCAAAACCCTGGTGATCCATCCGGCAACAACCCTCATCTCCCCTTCCTTCATTCCCCTCGTGGTTATTGCCGGCGTACCGAGCCTGAGGCCGCTGGTGAGCCTAGCATTCCTCTTGTCAAAGGGAATACTATTCTTGTTGGCGTTGATGCCCGCTGTATCCAGGGCATGTTCCGCATCGAGCCCGGTTAGGTCCGTATTGCTCAAATCAAGCAGCACGATGTGATTATCGGTTCCGTCGCTCACTACCTCCAGCCCTCGACCCATCAGTTCCCGAGCCAAAGCCCCGGCATTGGCTACCACCTGCCTCTGATAATCGAGAAATGCCGGTTTCATCGCCTCCTGGAAGGCTACGGCCTTGCCGGCAATGAGATGCATCAAGGGACCGCCCTGCATGCCCGGGAACACCGCTGCGTTGATAACCCGCTCGTAGTTCTTCTTGGCGAGTATAAATCCTCCCCGCGGGCCACGAAGTGTCTTGTGCGTGGTAGAGGTAGTGAAATCGGCAAATGGGACTGGCGATGGATGCTGCCCCGCAGCGATCAAACCGGCAATATGCGCTATGTCTGCCATGAGGTAGGCGCCGGACTCATCTGCAATCCGCCTGAAGGGTTCGAAATCGATTATCCTCGGATAGGAGCTCGCCCCGGCAACGATCAACTTCGGCTTGAAGGACCTTGCCATGGACGAAACCTGATCATAGTCCAACCTGTGTGACCGGGGTTCGACCCCATAAAAGACTGCCCGATACAGGGTGCCGGAGAAACTCACCGGACTGCCGTGGCTCAGATGACCTCCATGCGTCAAATCCATGCCCAGTATCGTATCCCCCGGCTCGAGAACGGAGAAATAGACGGCCATGTTGGCCTGAGAGCCGGAATGAGGCTGGACGTTCGCAGCGTCGGCCTGAAAGAGCTTCCGCGCCCTTTCTATCGCCAGGTTCTCCACCATATCCGCGTGTTCACAGCCGCCGTAGTACCTGTTTCCCGGGTAACCCTCCGCGTATTTGTTGGTCAACACGCTCGCCTGGGCCTCCAACACCGCCCTACTCGTGTAGTTCTCCGAGGCGATCATCAAAAGCGTATCGTCCTGCCGTGCCCTTTCAGCTTCAATGGCCTGTGCAATCAGGGGATCGGCCTTTGCAAGCCCCTCTTTACGTGTCTCCTCGTAGTTGGTCCCCATCAATTTCCTCTACCCTCCTCAGGTGTCGACCCCCCTCAAAATCGGTGTTGAAAAAAAGCTCCACCATCTCCAGGGCTAAGCCGGTGCCGAGAACCCTTGCCCCCAGCACCAGCACATTGGCATCATTGTGTTTCCTGCTCAGCTTAACCGTGTAGAGATCGTGACAGAGGGCTGCCCGCACGTTTCTGTGCCGATTGGCAGCGATTGACATGCCGATCCCCGAGCCGCAGATCAATATGCCCCTCGTGAAGCTGCCCTCTGAAATGCCTCTCGCGAGCTTATGCCCGATAAGCGGGTAATCAATGGACTCCTTGCTGAAGGCACCGACATCCTCTAAGCTGTAACTGCCCTTTGCGCTCAGGTACTTCTTGATTTCTTCCTTGAGCTCATATCCGGCGTGATCGGATCCAATAAGTATCCTCATTGCCTGCTGCTCTTCTCCTGTTGTTTGGGTTGATATCCGGGAGCGCGGGACCAGAGAATGGGATCATTCGAATCGCCTAGGGCAGATACCTCCTGAAGATGAGCGAGGCATTCGTGCCGCCAAACCCGAAGGAATTGGAGAGGACAGTCTGTACCTCTGCCTCCCTGGCCTCATTTGGGACATAGTCAAGATCGCATTCAGGATCTGGAAATTCATAGTTGATGGTGGCAGGGATAATGCCGCT
>CAZSTM010000611.1:0-2407 GCA_964609635.1 uncultured Gemmatimonadales bacterium | reverse complement strand
GGGGCAGAAAAGGGGAGGTTCCGAGGCACGAGGGGTCCAGGCCCAGGAACAGGTGCTGCATGGTGGTGTTTCCGACCAGGCTCCAGCGGTATATGTGAGCAGGGTCGGCTTGGGCTTCCCGGCAGGCTTCGGTCGCCAGGGCGGAAAGCTCCTTCCGGACGATGCGGCTCAGCTCTTCCCGGCCGGAGGGATTTTCCATGCAATAGCCGATGCGGCTCATCACATCCTCGCCGAAAGCGGCCTGCCCGTTTGAGCGGGCACGGCCGGCCAGGACCGATCCGTTCTCCAGGTCACACAGGAAAACAGCGAGGGTGGTGGTGCCGATATCTGCGGCCACCCCGTAAAGCTTACCCCCGGTGTCGCCGAGCTCCACACCGGCCAGGGCATCCCCTTTAACGACCAGGGTCAGGCTTTCGGCGCCCTGGTTCAGCAGAGCGGCGAAATTCTCCACCACTTCAAGCGGCTGCGGGTTTGCGGCCCGTCCCGGCGGCAGAACCCGGCCTAAGGCCTCGGCCAGGGGTATTTTTATTTTCTCGAGGGAGGGCTTTTCGAAAGTAAACGGCAGCTTTCGCAGGCCGGTATCCGGCTCGACAGCGGTTTCGATATCCACAAGCCCCAGCTTGTGCCTGCCGGTATCCTCCAGCTGGAGCAGACGTACGGTAAGCCCGGTGTTTACCGTCAGACGGCAACTCAGGCGATAGCCCTGCTCCAACTGCCTGGCGCTCAGGTGCTGACTGTCTTGTTCGGTAACCGGCGGTTCGGGCTTTCCGATAACCTGAACCAGGCAGTTTCCGCACTGCCCCCTGCCGCCGCAGGCAGCATCGATCAGGAACCGGTTCTGACGGGCCGCGTCGAGTACCGTGGTCCCGGAGCTTATCTCGACCGTGCGGTTGTGAGGCAGGAATGTAACAGAGAATTTTGGCATGAAAATACAGAATTCAGGAGTCAGGAGTCAGAATAAGGCACAAAGGCACAAAGTGAACGGCAAAGACAGTTGTTAGTTGTTAGTGGCTGGTTTTAAAAACTGTAGGAATAATAAAACCACAATTTCAAGCAACGAGCAACCAGCAACTAACCACCAGCAACCGGCGACTTTATCACTTGGTGCCTTAGGGTTGCGGTAAAAAGAAATTCCATGTTTCCTTAAGGCCGAGCCGCGGGCATGACTGAGCAGAGATAACAGCTGACTTCAGCCACAGGATATGCCGTTTGGCACGCTCTGGTTACCACTCAGGCCGCGATTCACAGCAGGTTTTCAGCGCATTCGACCGCGCTGCTTCCATCCGGCGCGTAGCCGTCCGCCCCGATTTCATCGGCGAATTTCTGGGTGATCGGCGCGCCGCCGATCATGGTTTTTACCTTGCCCGCCAGGTCGCTGGATTTGAGCGCGTTCACCACATCTTTCATCGACATCATGGTGGTGGTCAGGAGCGCCGACATCAAGATCAGGTCTGCGTTTTTCTCCTTGGCGGTCTGGAGGAATTTCTCCGCGGTCACATCCGTACCCAGATCTATCACTTCGAACCCGGCGCCTTCCATCATCATCACCACCAGGTTCTTGCCTATATCGTGAAGATCGCCTTTAATCGTACCGGCCACGGCCACTGCCTTGGCCTTGTAGTCGCCCTCGACAAGTTTGGGCTTGATTATCGCCATGCCCTGTTTCATGGCCCGGGCGGCGATCAGCACGTTGGGAATGTAGTACTCGCCGTTTTTCCACTTTTCGGCTACGATATCCATGCCTTTGACTAGTCCCTCATTGAGGATTTCCAGGGCAGCGCCGCCCTCTCCCAGAGACTTTTCAGCCAGTTCGGCGACTTTCGGGGCGTTACCCACTACCAGAGTGTCACGAATTTCCTCGATCAGCGACATAGCTAACCTCCAAAATAGCGGTGCATTAGCAGTGTGTTTTTCAACACACTATTTGATTTTTACGGAAACCTGTTGTCGGGTCGATGTTCTGCAGGGGCGATTCGCGAGCCGCTCCTGCAAAATTTAATCTTTCTGATCTTTGAAAAATTTACCTATAATAATCCATTCAGTCGGAAAAATCCACTTGAATTTTTTTTAATCCGGAAGATTTTTGCCATAAAACCTTTTTTTGGCCCGCCGGAAACTCTCAGGCAGACGAGCCATTTCGGATGGCCGGACCGGGGCTCCGCTCACGAGCCCTGCCCTCTGTGTCCCTACTCCAAATGCGTCAAACCTCAGGATTCTTTCTTCAAAATCCCCGGCCGGGTGATCCGCTCAGGGTCCAGGGCGCGTTCGAGTTCCTCGGGGGTGAGGATCCCGCGCTCGAGGATCAGTTCTTTGAGCGAGCGGCCCGTTTTCATCGACTCCTTGACCACCTCGGCGGGGTTGAGGTAGCCGATAATCGGGCTGAGCACCGTGGCCGTGCCGAGGCTTT
>CAZSTM010000610.1:0-2408 GCA_964609635.1 uncultured Gemmatimonadales bacterium | reverse complement strand
CGAAGCGGTCTTTTACCGGGTCGGCGCGGAGGAATTCCGGCTGGACAGCCTGCTCCGCACGGCCTGGACGCGCGGGGAAAGCGGCTCGGTCTCCTATGGTGGCCTCGGCAGAGGGCCGGTGAAATTAAGCTGCAGAGTGGACTGCGTGGGCCCTGCGCTCAACTATCGCTTCGATCTGGAAAATACCGGCAGAGACACCCTTTTCAACCTTCAGCTCCTGGTGCCTGCAGCCCTGGAAGGATTACCCGCTTTCCACCCCCGGTCCAACAGCGCCGGCTCCCGAGTCCTTGATAACGGCATCCTGGGGCATCTTTTTCTGTTTATTTCCGGCTCCTGGATTTCCGCCGACAGGGCGCTGCCGGCGGCAGGGCTGGAGAAATCTTTGTACCTTCCTTTCGGCACCGATGGTGGAAAATCCGGCCCGCTCGCTGAAATCATGGGCGCAAACCCGGACCGGCCGCCCGGCGTTCGCCTCCAGGGTAATACGGTTTATCTTCTCAGCATCGACAAGCGCTGGCGACTGGAAGTTTCCGCCTCACCCGCCATGAGCATCTGCTGCCGGCTCAAACCTCTAAGGCTCTATGTCAATCCCGGCGCCGCCGTTCTCGCTCCGAAAAAGAAAACCTCTGTGGGCGGTATTATCTTTTTAAACCCGGCCGACTGAGCGGCAATTCCGCTCAACCAGACTACTCATGGCCGCTGTAACAGCCACAACGAAGGATGAAAGTATTTTTTCTCAGTCAGATTGAACCACCAGACACCAAGTATTAAAACTGTTTTTAGTTGCTGGTTGTTAGTGGCTGATTACTCGCTGCCGGTTATTGGTGACTGCCACTGAAAGTTTTTGTTGAGCTTATGGTCTATTCTAACAACAAGCAACTGACAACTGATTTTGTATTCTGACTCCTGGCTACTGTCTTTTTATCCATCCTTGCCAGTGGGAAAGATTTTTTTTATTATACATCCCCGTCGAGTCTTACGGAAACGAATAAAAGTGATATTTTCGTCTTAGGAGCACGGCCTGCTGTGCCCCTGATAGAGTTTTTATGGCAAAACAAAAGACAAGGAGGAACCCGGATTGAACACCATCGAGGTAAAACCTGCGGAAAGCTGCAAGTTCGATATACTCTCCCTGGGCGAGATAATGATCAGGCTCGACCCGGGAGACAGGCGGATCAGGACCACGCGAGATTTCCATGTCTGGGAGGGTGGAGGGGAATACAACGTGGCCCGGGGCTTGAGAAAATGTTTCGGTATGCGCGCGGCGGTGGTAACCGCCATTGTCGAAAACGAGGTCGGGCACCTGCTGGAGGACCTTATCCTCCAGGGTGGAGTGGACATAAGCCATGTGAAGTGGATGTCTTTCGACGGCATCGGGCGAAGCGCGCGTGTGGGGCTCAATTTCACCGAGAAGGGTTTCGGCTGCCGCGCGGCCCTGGGCTGCTCGGACCGCGCCTACAGTGCGGCCAGCCAGCTCAAGGCCGGAGACATCGACTGGGAAAAGATTTTCGGCGAGGAGGGTGTGCGCTGGTTCCACTGCGGCGGAATCTATGCGGCGCTCAGCCCCACCACCAGTGATGTTATCATCGAGGCCATGGAGTGCGCCAAGAAGCACGGGACAGTTACCTCGTTCGACCTCAATTTCCGTCCCAGCCTCTGGCAGAGCGCCGGCGGGACCGAGAAAGCCAAGCAGGTCAACCGCAAGCTCGCCCCGCTGGTGGATGTAATGATCGGCAACGAGGAGGATTTCACCGCCGCTTTCGGCTATGAGGTTCCCGGTGTGGACAAATCCTTAAGCAAGCTCGATCCCCGGGGATTCAAACAGATGATCTCCGAGGTGGTGAAAGATTTCCCCAATTTCAAGGGCGTAGCTACCACCTTGCGCAACGCCAAGACCGCCACGGTCAACGACTGGGGAGCGATCCTCTGGATGGACGGCGAGTTTTTCGAGGCCGTCCAAAGGCCGGACCTGGAAATCTACGACCGCGTGGGCGGCGGAGACAGTTTCGCCAGCGGCCTGGTCTACGGCCTGATGACCGGCAAGACCCCGGAAGAGGCGGTCAACTACGGCGCCGCTCACGGGGCCCTGGCCATGACCACCCCGGGCGATACCACCATGGCCACCCTGAAAGAAGTGGAAAAGGTGATGAAAGGCGGAGGCGCCCGGGTGGCCCGCTAGTACAATGACAAGTCTGATTTGAAGTGAAAAATTTTTAACCGATCTATTCCTAATTTAGGCTGTAGGCTATAGGCTGTGGGCTTTAGGCTTAATGTTAAAGGCTGTAGGCTGCAGGCTATAGGGCAACCCTGCCCAAGCCCCATGTTTTCTTACGCACCGGCGGTAGTGTGCTTAGGACCTACAGCCCACAGCCTATAGCCTATAGTCTGTTTTTGCAGGTTCGCAAAAT
>CAZSTM010000609.1:0-2409 GCA_964609635.1 uncultured Gemmatimonadales bacterium | reverse complement strand
AAATATGCACTATCTCTGAATCGTATAGGGATATTTTTGTGAATAATCCAGGTTAGAGGCTTCACCGATCACCTCAAAATTGCGGATTATCGCATCCTGCCAGTGCGTATTTTTTAGATATTCCTTTTTACCCACCGAGGCATAAGACTCGATCCGCTCGATAGACTCCAGGATATGGCGAAGGTAAACCTGATCGCGTGTCATAAGGCCACGGTTTCCTGCAGCACCTGTTCTCGGATATACGGAGAAAGAGCATCCTCGGTAACCAGATCGACTTTGCACTGCAGGAGGTCTTCCAGTTCATGTTTCATGGCGATCAGATCCAGCAGAGACGATTTAGGGTCGAGTTTCACCAGGATGTCTATATCACTGTTCGGGGCTTCCTCTCCCCTTGTCAATGAACCGAACAGGCGTAAACCGGAAGCTCCGTGGGAGCGGGCAATGCAAAAAATTTCACCGCGCCTGGATTGCAGGATTTTATTTAATTCCATGGACAACCTCCGGAAGCATTGTTTGACAGGCTGTTTTATTCAAAGAATTATACTGCCCGAACTGCTGAAAAGCAAACAAATGTACCGGTTTTTTCTATAATTTTCTCCGTTCCCTAAGTACATTCTTGCTCGGTCGCCATCTTTTTCTTGACAAATTTAACCTTAGACTGTTATACTAAACAACATCTAAATACGGTGCTCTATCTGACTGACCCTGCCATACAGTAATAAGGACTAAGCGGATAATGTCTTATATTCTTTTTATTCTCTATGCAATTAGCCTCGCCGCCGTCTTCACGGCCGGTGTTCAGAGCACCCGTATATCTGCAGTATTGCTCCGCGTCAGCTTGTTGATTATTATTCTCCTTTTGGCAGGGAACGGAAGCGGCATTATTGCCGTAGCCATATAAAACCCTTGGCCCGTTCCCTGAGCAATCCGCTGAATCTCGCAAGATATATCTTCACTGCACGGGGAACCGGCCCGACCCGGTTTATGCCGGAGTTTATTCGGGAGGCGGTCATATTTTATATTCGCTTGGTGACAGTAAAGTCGGCACTCATGACCTATCACCTTTTAAGATAGAGTATGCATACTATTCAATCCACAGATTCCGCAGATGACACAGAAGGAAAAAAGAGATAAAAGAACCTATGAGGTTATAGGTTCGGCGATGGAAGTCCATCGGCAACTGGGATGCGGTTTTCTCGAGACTGTGTATCAGGAAGCATTGGCGCTTGAATTAACCGAGCGAGGAGTACCATACAAGCGAGAGGTTACATTTCCAGTGTTTTATAAGGATCATCAGCTTGAGCCTGTTTATAAGGCCGATTTTGTTTGTTTCGACTCAGTGATCGTAGAACTCAAGGCCCTGTCAAAGCTTAGTAGAGTTGAAGAGACCCAGGTCATCAACTATTTAAAAGTGACAGGATATGAAATCGGTTTACTTCTTAATTTTGGTACCAGTTCTCTTGAATACCGGCGCTTTGTCTTTTCCAAATCTGATAAATCTGTGAAATCTGTGGATTATTCCCAAGCTTTATATACAAAATCAATTGGAAGGAAATTATTAAAATTTTAAAGGAATGGTCAACCATGAGAAGCGATGTGGTAAAAAAGGGTATTGAGAGAGCCCCTCACCGCGCCCTGCTTCATGCGGTGGGAATCACCCGCTCACAGTTAGACGCCCCGTTTATAGGCGTGTGTTCCAGCTTTTCCGATATCGTGCCCGGGCATACCGCCATGCGTGATATGGATCGGTTCATCGAGAAGGGCGTGCATACCGGAGGCGGAGTACCTTTTATTTTCGGCGTTCCGGCGATCTGCGACGGAATAGCCATGGGGCATCGGGGAATGAGTTATTCACTGCCCAGCCGGGAATTGATCGCCGATGCGGTGGAGAGTATGGCCATGGCTCATGCGCTCGATGCTCTGGTTCTGCTGACCAACTGCGACAAGATCACTCCGGGGATGCTGATGGCCGCCGCCAGGCTCGACATACCCTCGATCGTGGTAACCGCAGGCCCCATGTACAGCGGCTCTCTGGAAAGAAAACGGCTGTCCCTGGTGCGGGATACTTTCGAGGCCGTGGGTTCCTGCCTGAGCGGCAAGATAACCGAGGAAAGACTCGCCCGGTTCGAGCTCGAGGCCTGTCCCGGACCCGGCTCGTGCCAGGGAATGTACACCGCCAACACCATGGCTTGCCTGACCGAGGCTCTGGGCATGTCGACCGCCGGGTGCGCCTGCGGTATGGCCGGATCGGCCAAGAAACGCCGGATCGCTTTCGAGAGCGGGCTCAGAGTCGTTGAAATGGTGGCCGAGGGGTTGACCCCGCGCAAAATCATGACCCGGGAAGCTTTCGAGAATGCCGTCCGGGTGGACCTGGCAGCCCTTTCGAATTCCCAGTCCCCAAGGGCTGTA
>CAZSTM010000608.1:0-2415 GCA_964609635.1 uncultured Gemmatimonadales bacterium | reverse complement strand
TGGTTAGAGCAGCGGACTCATAATCCGCCGGTCCTAGGTTCAAGTCCTAGTGGGCCCACCAGAATCGACTGATTGGGCGATTGGCTCAGTTGGTTAGAGCGTCCGGTTCACATCCGGAAGATCACTGGTTCAAATCCAGTATCGCCCACCATTTGAAAATAAACGGTTCTTATGGAACGCCTCTTGTACAAGTGTATATTCCCAATAGGGTCATCAACCGAGGAATTAAAAGTGTACCACCGGGAGGCGGTACACTTTTTTTATGCCTCCGAGCGCAGGCGGGCGACTTTAAGCGGAATCAAGCGGAGAGGTGATCAAGATGGAGGAATAGGATGGAAGTAATAGAACTCCTGCTGAAAGTTCAGGGGATCGATCTTATGATCGGTAAAATCAAGGCCGAACATGACACTATTCCCGGCCAACTGGAGGAATTGAACAATAGTGTCGGGGAATTGGAGGAGGCCATCGAAGAGCAGGAAGCGGAATTAAAAAATATCAAGGTTGCCATCCGCGAGGCTGAAAGTAAGATGTCTCTGCTGAATGAAATGGAAAAGAAATACAAACAGCAGTTGACGTCAGTAAAGACCAACCGGGAATACTCAGCTTTGTTGACTGAGATCGAGGGTGTAAAAAAGGAGAAAGAAGAACTCGATGACAGCGCTATTGAGAAGATGGAGCGCATCGAGGTAATTACCAATGAGATCGAGGAGAGCAAGAAAAAGCTCGAGGATTTCCAGACTCAGAGCAAGGATAAACGGAAAGAGCTCTCCCGCAGGATCAAAAATCTGAGCAAGAAGATGGCCGTTGAAGAGCAGAAACGCGGTAACCTGGCTGTCAGAATCGAAAGAGGCACCCTCAAGTTATACGAGAGAATCATGAACTCCCGGAATGACCGCGCAGTTGTTCCATTGCGCAACGGCAGTTGCGGCGGGTGTTTCGCCGAGGTTCCCTTACAGAAAGTCGCCGACATTCGCAAAGGTGACCAGTTGCTGACCTGCGATAATTGCGGGCGCATACTTTATTACGAGGAAAGATAGGCAAGTCCCATAGTAGATTGAACGAAGTGGAGAAGGCGGCCGCGGCCTGTCTGCCAAACGGGTCGAGGAAAGTCCGGACTCCATAGAGCAGGATGCTGGATAACTTCCAGGCAGGGTGACCTGACGGAAAGTGCCACAGAAAACAAACCGCCGGCTTTAATGCCGGTAAGGGTGAAAAGGTGCGGTAAGAGCGCACCGCCCGTCCGGTGACGGACGGGGTACGGCAAACCCCATCCGGAGCAAAACCAAGTAGGGGAGAAGAGGTTGCTCGCCTCGCTTGACTCCCGGGTAGGTTGCACCAGAGCGGATGGATAAATCCACCGCCCAGATGAATGACCGCCGCCGTGTCTCTATTTTGAGAACGGCACAGAATCCGGCTTATTACTCCCCTTCGTTCGTCTCCAGATTATCTTTCCTACCAGTGCGAAAATCTTTTAAATCTTCAGTCTGGAAGGTGGGGTTGATGCAGTATCGCTGGGTAAGTCCACAGGTAATGGACCTGGAAAAAGTGCGCCTGGTTCAGGATAAATTCGGGCTGCACCCGCTGGTCAGCCAGATCTTGTCTAATCGGGGATTCCAGGATATCGAAGAGCTCGACCGGTTTCTCAATCCCTGTCTGGATGACCTCCATGACCCGTTTATCATGAAGGGGATGGATGCGGCTGTGGACCGTCTGGCCCGGGCCGTCGAAACCAGGGAAAAGATTGTCATTTACGGCGATTACGATGTGGACGGCATCACTTCCATCTCGCTGATAGTCCGTTATCTGCGCCAACTGGGCGGAGATGTCGGTTACTACATCCCTCATCGCATGGTCCAGGGCTATGGCCTCTCCCAGGCCGGAATCGATAATGTAGCCGAAATGGGTGCCTCCCTGGTGGTCACCGTGGATTGCGGGATCACCGCGGTCGAGCCTATCGATTATGCTAGATCCATCGGCCTGGAGTTGATTGTTACCGACCACCACGAACCGAGCGGGAATATTCCGAACGCCGTGGCTGTTCTCAATCCCAAACAGCCCGGGGACCAGTATCCGGAAAAGGAACTCGCCGGTATCGGGGTGGCGTTCAAACTTTGCCAGGGCTTGAATCTCAGACTGGGACAGGATGTGGATCGGCTTTTCGAGCACCTCGACCTGGTGGCTGTCGGCTCGATTGCCGATATAGTTCCTCTGCTGGGTGAGAACCGGATTTTCGCCAAGTTCGGTCTGGAAAAGCTGATGACTTCGCAAAAGCCGGGAATCAAAGCTTTGATCGATTCCGCAGGCCTTAAAGACAAGACTTTGGGCTCCGGGCAGGTGGTGTTTTCCATGGCTCCCAGGATCAATGCGGTGGGGCGGATGGGGGATGCCGTGCGCGGGGTGAAACTTTTTCTGACA
>CAZSTM010000607.1:0-2415 GCA_964609635.1 uncultured Gemmatimonadales bacterium | reverse complement strand
ACCCATCTTCGACAGTTGCAAAATGTATCTTTTTACAAGGCCAGGAGTTACATTTCGCGATTTCGGCTTTGGCACTACGTTGTTGTAGTCTTCACGTGCAAGTCAGCCAAGCCAATAGGTCATTGTGACAGCCGAACCGCAGGCCCCACACCCACGCCGGCCGCCTGCAAAGCCTTGCCGGCGTTGCCGCGAACGTGGCTGCGAATCACAAAGCTCGTCCAGGCTTTGACGATCGTGATTTCTTCCAAGGCATCGAGATCATTCTTGAGACGTTCCCATTCGCAATACCAACCGCGAGCTGCCGAACGCCTCTGCTACTCGTTCAGTAGTACCAGTGCCAGGAAACCGCAGAACACGTGCCCGCGAATGGTGTCGTCGCATTTATGGTAAATGGGCAGCGTCTCCAGCACCGATTTCAGGCAGCGGAAAACGGCATCCACCATCCACAATTCCTTGTATTTGAGAGCCACCTCAACCTGGGTCAACGGAGCATCCGTCTGCAATACCCATATCCCGTCAAATTGAGCCTCGTACTCCACATTTTCCTGGTCGATATCGAACCGTTTCCCCTTCACCGGTTTCAAGTACTTGCGGTATCCCTTATTGCCGATCAATGACTTGTCCCCTCGTATGAGCCGATCCTGCAACGATTCGACAATCGCTTGGCGATCAGTGCGGTATTTCTTAGCCTGGTACTGTTTGTAACACACAATGTACCGGCGATCACCGACGCGGATATCCTTCACTTTCAAAGTCGCGGGGTACTTTCTGTGGGTATTCGGGCCGTAAACATGTTTATACGCCCCCGGATCGTTCAGGACCTTCTCTCGGATATCCTTCACCGCCCGCAAGCGAGCTCCCAGGATGAAGCGTACCTCCCGATGTACGGCCTGCAGTTCTTCGATGGTCTTCTTGCTGATCATGCCCCGGTCCGCCACGATGCATATTCGGGTGATGGAGAAACGCTCTCTGAGACGATCGACAATGGGGATCAAGGTCTTAACATCCGTAGTGTTCCCCGGCCACAGTTCGCAACAGATGGGTCGCCCCGTGTTGTCCAACACCACTCCCACCACCATCTGCTTACAGTCCGGCCGGTGATCCTTGCTGTTGCCGTATTGCCCAATACTTTCTCCGCCTTGTCCCTCAAAATAGATCGAGGTCGTATCGAAGAAGACAAGATCCAAACCGCTGAACAGGTTACGCCGACGAGCGAAGAGTGCCTCTTCGATGAGATCTTTGGTGCAGCGGAGTGCGAACGGTGTGGCCCCGGCCTGTCGATCAAGGGGAAGCGGCTGACCTAACCAGCCCATGGTTCGGTAAAAGTGCTGCAAGTCCAGACTCTCGGTGCCCGGGATGGCGTAACTTTGATGCCATACCTCCGCGGCCCGGTCGCTTCCCGGGTCGAACAGGCGATGCAGCACGGTCACAAAGACCACCCGTTCCACCGCAAACTCGAACCGCCGGTGCTTCAACAATTCGCCAAGAATCTCCGGAAAACCCAGTTCCTTCCAGAGCCGTTCAAATACCAGAGGGGGGCCGATCTTGATCGTCGCCGCGGCCTCCGTCTTGCCCAGCCGATGGGCATCGAGCACGGCGGTGTGTTGGGCAAACCGCCCGCACGAGGCAATCAAGGCATCGATCTGGCCGCTTTCCTGAAGAATATCAAGTCGCCCCAGCGTGGCCACCACCCGCTGTCGCACTTTGCCGTTGACCCGCTCATTATGGACCAACTGCAGATACCGGTAGGCTCCGCTCTTCTTGGCTCGAACAAACATGGCCACCTCCGTGGGTCCTTATCATCCACTACAGATAATACACGGATATATCAAACTGTCAAGCAAAAAAGAGCATAATACTGGATATTCGATGAATATCCTGGCACTACGTTTTCACGCCTAAAGCCTTGACGCGTTCATAAGTCCTTGAAAAACAAGAACCTCGCTTCGCGATTCATCTCCAAACTGTCGAAGATGGGCCTAGAGTCGATATAAAAAGCTAATTCAGACAATATGTTACCTTTTGAGCGTAACATTATTATAACATTATTATGGCGCCGATTCCACGGTGCCGAAGTGGCGTTTCAAAAACGCAACCATATCTGCTGTGACAGATAAATTACCGTCTTTGGGATAGTCTTTTGCCAGTTTGACCACCAGTTCCAGCTTCAATGATTTGGCCTTCTGTCCAAGCGGTTCCGCAGAACGCGGGTGGTGTCGCCAGATCTCTTGCGATGAGCTCTCCGTAACTGGGCAATCCGGCACCCAATAAAACATGAAGACAGCTGGATCATCGACTGAGACATGCGTAATGGGTGCTGCTTCCTCATAAAGCTTGTATGCCTTAGTTGTTTTGAGTTCGTTTTCTTTGAGGCCGTAGAATGATTCGTACATGATTGGAGGTAGAACTAAATTA
>CAZSTM010000606.1:0-2424 GCA_964609635.1 uncultured Gemmatimonadales bacterium | reverse complement strand
CCCTATCCCCCACGGGTTGACTTCGGCGGGGAGGATTTTGTTTTCGAACAGCCGGTCAATATACTCCTCGACCCGAATGCTACCCCAGCCGACAGGTTCGCGGCGGACGACCTGGCCGCCCGTCTCGAAACCGACTGGGGTATCAAGGCCACCCTGGGCCAAAACCCTGCCGCCGAGGGCCGAACCATAATACTCACCCGTAAGGGAGCGGAAAAAAATTCGGGCGACCAGGGTTATGTACTTCTGACCGACAAGCAGAATGTTACCATCCGGGCAAACGGTGAGGCGGGGCTGTTCTACGGTACCCGGACCCTGCTCCAGATCATCCAGCCGGGGCGCCCGGGACCTTTTGTCAGGGGAATGAAAATTTCCGACCGGCCGGACATCCCCAACCGAGCCGTGCACTACGACACCAAACACCACCAGGACAAGCGCGAGTACGTGGAAGGTTTCATCCGCACCCTGGCCGACTACAAGATTAACATGATGATCTGGGAGTGGGAGGATAAGTTAGCCTACCGCAGCCACCCGGAAATCGGCGCTCCGGGTGCGTTCACCATCGAAGAAATGCAGGAGCTGACCCGTTATGCACGCAAATACCACGTTCAGCTCGTGCCCCTGATCCAGGGGCTCGGCCATGTGAGTTTCATCCTCAAATGGCCCCAGTACGCCCATTTACGGGAAATCCCGGACTCCAACTGGGAATTCTGCCCGCGTAAGGATGGCTCCTACGAGCTGCTTTTCGACCTCTGGGAAGAGGCCATCGAGGCTACTCCCGGCTCCGAGTATATCCACATCGGCACCGATGAAACCTACGAGATAGGCAAGGGTGTGGAGTGCGGCTGCCAGGCGAGGATGCAGGAGGTCGGCCGGTACGGGCTGCTCCTGGACTTCGTGGACCGCTGCGCCCGCCACCTGATGAAAAAAGGCCGCAAGGTCATGTCCTGGGGCGGGGAATACCGGCCCGGTGAAAAAATCAAGCCACCCAAGGGACTGATAGTCTCCGAATTCACCGACAACCTGAAAATAGCCAAACAGTCGCGCCAGGCCGGCTACCCGGCCTGGGTTTACGACCCCAACCCGGGTATCGAGCACCTGTTTCTGCCTTACTTCTACCGCATAAGAAGAGGCGAACAGGTCGAAAGCTGCCTGGAGAACTCTTACCAGAGGCTGACCATCGCGGCCAACTCCGGCCTGTTCGACGGCATGGTCAATACCTCCTGGGATGACAGCGGCCTGCACAACCAGGTCTGGATGATGAGCTTCGTGAACTCCGCCGAGTTCTCCTGGAGCGGCAAAGCTCCCACGCCGGAGGAGTTCATCGACAAATATTTCAGGAACTATTATGGACCCCGGGCCTGCGACCTGCGCGAGATCTGGATGCTGCTCAACAAGGGCGGCTACTATTACATGGATACTTTCGAACGCAAGGTCTGGCACTGGGGAGATGTGGGCAAGACCCACCTTCCGGACCTGCCCCGGGGAGATGCAGTCGAGTATGATCCCTTCTGGAACCGCGAGTACGAAGAAATGGTGCAGCGCTCACGCGACCAGCTGACCAAGATGCGGCGGGCGCTGAATATCTGCCGCACCAACCTGGAGCTGGGGGTGAAACACTCCTACGATTTCGAGATTTTCGCCTCCGTGGCCGAGCTGATCGCCCACACCGCCCGGACCTACCTGGCTCTATCCAGACTGGAGAACGCTATCACCGAGGCGCACCGTCAGCACTTTGTAAGCCACCGGAGCACTTACCGGGCCATGGAAAGCGCGGCAGGAATTATCGAGAGTAACCTGGAAGAACGAGACGAGGTGTTCAACGACCTGGTAGCCACCTGGGAGAAAACCCGTCTGCCCAAGGGCATGTCCACCCCTGATAAGAAGTTTTTCCACCAGCAGGACCGGGCGCGGCACTTTGCCTATAGGCGGGCGGACATGACTTACCTGATCTGCGATGAACAGATGCTCGACCTCGAAGGCTACCTGAAAAGCCTGCGTGAGTACATGGAATGGTATAAAAAGACTTACCTTTAAGATAACGGAGCCGGCAATGCCGGTTGAATACCGGCTTTTTATCCTTCCGGCGGGATGGTGTGATATAAAGAGGTGAGCTTTGAATAATTTACATTCGGCCCGGCGGCTGCTCCAGGTGAGCGGCCTTACTGTCAGGCTGAGTTCGGGCGCTGCAGCCGTGGATTCGGTCTCGTTCGGGTTGGACCGGGGAGAGTGCCTGGCTCTGGTAGGCGAAAGCGGCTGCGGGAAAACTCTGACCGCCCTGTCGCTGCTGCGGGCTATCCCGCCGGAGACAGGTACTGCGAGTGCCCGGAGTATCGATCTGGACGGCTGCGAGCTGACTGCCCTCGGTCGGGCTCGGCTGCGCTCGGTGCGTGGAGGCCGCATATCCATGATATTTCAGGACCCCTC
>CAZSTM010000605.1:0-2431 GCA_964609635.1 uncultured Gemmatimonadales bacterium | reverse complement strand
CTGCGGGTATTGCAGGTTTTTAACAGAAGGGCCTTATTTTCCAGTTCCTCCAGGCGTTGTTTTTGTCAATATGTTATCACCTTAAGAAGAGTGTCTCGCCGAGTGAGATTAGAAGAATTTTATTGTTCTTTTTGCAGCATACCAGGGACTGTTTTTGAGAGCACTTTAATAAGAAAAAATATTTAGCGGAAGGTTTATCCTTAAGATGAAAGTCGAATTCTACAAACATAATATCGGCTCCAGGGAAATCAGGGACATTAACCGGGTACTCAGAGGGCTTTTTCTCACCACCGGCAAAGAAGTCGAACTCTTCGAGCGCATTTTTGCCGAGCATCTGGGGCAACCATATGCGGTTGGAGTAACCAGTTGTACTGCAGCCATTCAAATCGCTCTGACAGCTTTAGGAGTGAGTCAGGGCGATGAAGTAATCACAACACCCCTGTCTTTCGCAGCCACTGCAACGGCAATTGTTCAGGCTGGGGCGAGACCGGTGTTTGTCGATGTGGAACCCGGGACAGGCAACATTGATGTCGAGCTGATCGAAAGAGCCATTACCGCCAGGACCAGGGCGATTGTCCCTGTGCACCTCTATGGGCAGCTATGCGACATGCTCAGTTTGAGGAAATTAGCCGACCGCAATAATCTGGTGATCGTCGAAGATGCGGCGCATGCTGTAGAAGCCTCTCGCCGGGGTGTGCGCACCGGAGACCTGGGGGAAGCCTCCTGTTTTTCATTCTATGCCACGAAAAGTATCACCTGCGGTGAAGGCGGGGCTGTGGCTGTCAGGGATGCGGTGCTGGCCGATAAGCTAAAAGCTTTGCGCCACCATGGCATGACTTCGATCGCCGCAGAACGCTATGAGAAGTCCGAAACTACTTACAGGATTGACAGTTTGGGATGGAAGTACAATATGGATAACATTCAGGCGGCATTGCTTCTCGGCCAGGTGGAAAGAATCGCTCAGCTTCATCTGAGAAGGTCTCGTCTGGCTGCAAAGTACCGGAAATCCCTGGAAGATGTTCCCGGCATAGAACTGATGGCTGAGATCCCGGATTCAGTACATGCAAACCATCTTTTCGTCATCCTTGTTCCTCCAGATAGACGAAACGAGTTCATCTCACGCATGAGAGAGCGGGGAATAGGTGTATCAATAAATTATATACCAATACATCTATACAACTATTTTCAGGACACCTTCGGCTTTAGCAAGGGCATGTTCCCGGTTGCCGAGGAGTTCGGAGAGCGGGTCGTCAGTTTACCCCTGTATCCAAAGCTCAAATCATTCGAGGTTGATTACGTAGTCAACAGTATCAGAGAGATAGCAGCAGAGATAAAGCTTGATTATTAAAGTAAATTACCTTCCGGCTCCTAATTGATCGGAGTTGATGATGGATTCTGCAAAGAAACATATCAATAAATATCTGGTTATCGCTGCGCTGGGATTAATCATCCGAGCTTTGTTAATGCCGGTTACCTATCACTCGGACACAATTTTACTCAATTACCACCCTGCATTATTGGCGCAGGGGCTCCGGTTTTTTACATATACTGATGTTATGACTGATCCGACTGTGGTGAACCCCCACGGTTTGATAGCGGTCCCCCATACAATTTACTGCCTTATCCTCGCCCCTTTTTATATGTTTGCTAATCTGCTGGACCCGGGCTTCCAGCATTGGATAACAGAGACCTGGAAGTTGAATTCGAGCATGGCTTCCGAATTCCTGTCAAATCCCAAGATCCTGCGCTACATGACCTATCTGAAACTGAACAACCTTCTTCTCGAAGCTGTTGTGCTGTTTACAATACTGAAATTAACAGTAAACAGCAGGGACAAGTTTATAGTTTTCTCCCTGTGGGTCCTCAATCCTGTCCTGCTGTATAGTACCTACATGGTCGGGGGTTACGACCTGGTGCCCACAGCACTGGTTGCCATAGCTATATATTTTTATCACCAAGAGAAACCTTTGTTATCACTAATAGCTTTAACCTCCGCAGGGCTGATTAAAATATATGCTCTTTTATTTATCCCCTTCGTCCTGTTCGCAGAACCTCGCACGCCGAAGATATTTGTAACCAGATGCCTGATCGGTATCCTGGCAACCATGGTAATATCCCATCTGATAAGCATTCTATTTGGAAACAGCCCGGCAAACTTTCAACCCAATCCTTTTGATTTTGCCAGAGGAACGGCGCTCTCGGTAGCGAGCTTTAAGCTGATAGTATCTAAAGGATTGCTGGTTGTATCTTACGCGGTTATCTGGTGTTTGTTCTTTCTTAGCAAAAAATCCGTCAGTTTTGAAAACTTCCTGGTGTTCCTGATAGTGAGCTGTCTTTTACTTTATACATTTATTCCGTTTTTCCCCAGGAACTACCTGTGGATTACGCCTTTGTTCCTGTTATTGTACCATTTCGATAAAAGGCTGGCCTG